>VFZS01000557.1 GCA_016871095.1 Acidobacteriota bacterium | reverse complement strand
ACGCGGATTGACGCCGGTCCGTGCCGCCATCACCTCGCCCACTCGCCGGGTGCTGACGCCGTACACGCACAGCTCGCCGCTGGCCTCGTCCAGCTCGGCCTGCCGACGCCGGTAGCGCGCAAAGAGACGGGTGCGAAAGCCCCGGCGCGTGCGGGGCACCGGCAGGTCCTCCATCGCCCCCACGCGGGTATCGCGGTCGCGGGGATAGTAGCCGTTGCGTTGGTCGCGACGGGTCGTGGTGCGCTCCTAGCGTTGGGCGCCGATGAGGCCGCTCCCTTCTTCTGCCAGGACCTCGATCCAGGTCAGCCGGACCGCGTGACGCATCTTCTCGCGCAGCAGCTCTTGAAACTCGGCTTGACGGAGAGGCTCAGGTTGCTGATTCTCGATCTCGGGAGCCACGGTATCCTCCTGGCTTGGTTGTGGTAACCGCCACGGATACCAGCTCCCACTTTTTACACAAGAGTCAGGATACTACCTCTTCGACCGTCACGTGAGCGACTTCTTTGGCATAGCACCTCCCTCGTATGGTGGTATCGACTTCCGGATTGCCGGCTTTGTATCGAATATCAACTGTCTACGCCAGACCTATCTCAGTTGGTCGCATGATGGCCCATTTCAGCAGATCCTTGCCGCTCTGATAGCTCAGCACCCATGCCTGGAGGGCTGCGCTGTCCTTCGTCTGGCCGACTTTCTCGTTTGGACGGTGGGGCGAAAGAAACTAAGGAGTCGTCCACGGCAGGAGATGAAGCCTTGACGACCCGCATCACCCAGCCCCAGCTCGAATCCTACCTCTGGGGCGCGGCCACACTCCTGCGCGGCACCATTGACGCCGGCGATTACCAGCAGTTCATCGTCTATGGCACGCCGCCCCAGGGCCGCGCCGACTATGCCTTCTGGCAGCACATCCTGGCCAGCCTGGACCCCCAGCGCGGGCGTTGCGCGATCCTCTTCCCCCACGGCGTGCTCTTTCGCCTCGAGGAAGCCGAGATGCGCCGCAAGCTGATCGAGGCGGACGTCATCGAGGCCGTGGTGGGCCTGGGGCCGAACCTGTTCTACAACTCGCCCATGGAGGCCTGCGTCGTGGTGTGCCGGGCGCGCAAACCGCAGGCGCGCCGGGGCAAGATCCTGTTCATCAACGCCGTGAACGAGGTCACCCGCGAGCGCGCCCAGTCTTTTCTCACCGACGAGCACATCGCCCGCATTGCCGGAGCGTACGAGCGCCTTGAGGATGAGCCCGGCTTTGCCCGCGTGGCCACGCGGGACGAGATCCGCAGCAGAGCGGGCAATCTGAGCATCCCGCTGTATGTGTCGGCCAACGGCCAGCAGGCCATGGGCCAGGGCGACCACCGCGCCGCGTTGGCAGAGGCCCTGGACGCCTGGCTGGTGTTGCGCCTGGCGGTGGCGGAGGCGCTGCGCGCCATCTTGCCTGACCTGCCCATGCCGGCGGACGACGTGGTCGCGGGGGCGCTGAACGACGTGGCACTATTCGACCGCGAGGGTTGGGAGCGTATGCGGTTCGGCGACGTGGTGGATAGCGTCAACGAGACTGAGCGCGACCCCGCCGAGGCTGGCATCGAGCGCTTCATCGGATTGGAGCACCTGGAGCCCGGCTCCCTGCATATTCGCTCCTGGGGTAACGTGGCCGATGGAACCACCTTCACCCGACGTTGCCGACCGGGGCAGACGCTCTTTGGCAAGCGTCGCACCTACCAGCGCAAGGTGGCGGTGGCCGAGTTCGACGCGGTGGTGTCGGGTGACATCTATGTCTTGGCGCCCAAGAACGACCGGCTGGTGCCCGACCTGCTGCCGTTCCTCTGTACGTCGGAGCGCTTCTTCCAGTATGCGGTCGAGACCTCTGCGGGCTCGCTCTCGCCGCGCACCAACTGGACGCACCTGGCCAAGTTCGAGTTCGACCTCCCGCCGTTGGAGCAGCAGCGGCGGATCGCGGAGCTGTTGTGGGCGGTGGATGAGGTAGAGTGCTGCTACAACGCACTCTGGGGAACGATAGGTCGTGCACGAACTAGCCTTGTGGATGAAACAATCGAAGCTTTCTGGGAGCGTGTGACAAGCGCCTCGCTTCCCGTCAGAAGGCTTGACGAACTGCTCGACGAGCCGATCTCTAACGGCATATTCAAGAAGCGAGACGACTTTGGGAGGGGAACGCTGCTGGTCAATGTGACTGACATCTATGGTGGCTTCCGTGTTGACCCATCAACTCTGGAGCGCGCGGAGACGGCAAGAGACGAGGCTGAGAGGTTTTCTGCGCGGTACGGGGATGTTATCTTCAATCGAAGCTCCTTGGTCATGTCCGGTATCGGGCATGCCTGCTTCATCCCTGAGTGGAACGAGCCGATGGTATTCGAATGCCACCTTATGAGGGCCAGGCCCGATCCGAGGTACATTGAGCCAAGATTCCTGTGCCGCTATGCACTATCCAAGCGAGGTAGGGACTACTTGGTGTCCCATGCGCAGACAACCACCATGACGACAATCAACCAAGGGGATCTGGGCGGCATGCCAATCCCTCTGCCTTCACTGGGCGAGCAACGCGCACTCGCTGATACGATTGATGAGTGGGATGAAACACGGAAGCAAGCTCAGAAGGTGGCCGATGGTGCCCGTACTCTCAAGACCGATATGGTGAATTGCTTACTGGTCCAAACATGATCGTCGTCTGTGGTGGTTCTTGTGTCATAGAATAGTCATTGTAAAGTATTTCTGTAGCGATCTGGAATTTTGGCGTTTTTGAATGCTATTCTGATTGCCGTTTCCACAAGCCTACAACAACTGGTGGTGGACCATGCAAGAGGGGCCGGTAGACCGCCGCTTCCTTCGCGCCATCGAGGATCTCCGAGCAAGCTATCTGCGAGTCGGAACGGACTTGGAATGGTTGCGTCGTGCTGTCAACCCAGACTATACGGGCGTCAGTAACAAGCTTATCCAGATCTTCGAGGGACTGCGCCAGCAGCGCGAGGAGATGTCTCGCTTTCTTGCGTCGCCCGGGGTTGAATCCATGGCCGCGCAGCTGAAGGAGATCGCTCGTGCCAACCAACTCTGGCAGGATCTGGGGGCCCGGACCCCTCTCATCGACCCCGTTCTGATGGACCTGAGCCGCACTCACCAGACGTGGCTGACTCAGATCAGTCCTGCGCAGGATGCCATCGCCCAGCTTCAGGCAACCGCGAGATTGGCCCTCGGCGATCTGGGTCTGCGCACCGCCGTCATAGAGGGCCTCTATAGTCGGCTCGACTTGGAGCTTATCAGCCGCGAGTTGGCTGTCTCCAGACCCGTACTGCAGAACCTATCGGATGCGATGGCCGACCTCACACAAGGCTACGGTGATCTGTCGGCGTCCATTCAGTCTCTTCCCGACGTAACCCGCTTGCCTGCATTCGCCTTGCCTGGGGCAACCCGAGAGGTGTTTGTCGCGGGATATGCGCTTGACACAGTGGTGATGCGTGGCAGGGGCGATCGAGAACGGGACGCTTCCGAGGCACAGTGGGTCGCCGAGGTCGAGCAGGAGACTTCTGGGTGCCTCGCCTTGCTGCAATCCATCGATCCAGCCCTGGGCATACCCTATGTTGGCGCTCGCGAGGCGCTGCAGAGCACGAGCGTCGATCGAGCCAGACATGCCCTCTCCTCCTTGAGAGAGCTTTGGGATCATCTTCTGCGCCATATCGCTCCGGACGATCAAGTGCTTACTTGGGTACCCAACGATAGGCAGGACCTGCTTCACAAGGGGCGACCGACGCGAGCAGCGCGCGTTTTGTACGTCTGCCGCAGCCTCAATCACGGCCCGCTCAGTGAACTCATAGTTCAGGATACACGGACCTTGGTGGGGTTCGTTCGCGTCTTGTCAAGTGGTGTAAATGGCATCGGTGCTCCAGCAGCACAGCCAACGGATGGCGGCTAGCGAATAGGCGCCAGGCGTAGCGGCGACGGT
>VFZS01000556.1 GCA_016871095.1 Acidobacteriota bacterium | reverse complement strand
CTTGCGGCCCGGCGCGGTGGTGAAGTGTTTCCAGTAGTTGTCGCCGGACTTCAGCTCGCGGTCCTTGACCGCCAGGATGAAGTTGCCCACGGCGATCTTGACGAAGTCCTTGTCGGCGGGGCCGTCCTTGTAGATGGAGGCTACCTTGTAGAAGCCGGAGGCGTCAGGCTCCAAATCGAAGCCGGGATAGCGGGTCTGCGCCTGGGTGCGCGGGTCGCCGGTGGTCCCCGAGATGCCGGTGTGCGAGGCGTTCAGCTCGCCCAGCATGCGGCTGACCAGGTCGTGCATCTCCTCGCGGTCGGCGATGTGTTCGAGCAGCGGCTCGTAAGTGGCCTTGACCTTGTCCCAGTCCGCCCCGTGCATCTTGTCGTCGTAAAAGCGGTGCTTCATCACGCGCCAGCTCTCGGCCACCACCTGGCGGCGCTCGGCGTTGTGATCCACCTCGACGCGCACCAGGAAGCTGACCCGCCGCCGGTCGGGCGTGCGCCCCATCGAGGGCGGCCCCGGCGCGGCAGCCGCAGCCGCGCCACTGCCCACGTCGATCGAGTAGATGCCGTTGCCGTCCATGAAGAAGACGCTGCGGCCGTCGCGCGAGAACTGAAGCGAGGAGATGGCTCCGCCAAAGCCGCGGCCCCGCGTGGGCGGGCCTTCCTCGCCGCCCGGGGCGGGCTGCGAGACCGTCAGCCTCGTCATGCGCTCGCCATCGGCCTGTATGGTATAAAGCGCCGAGACCATGCGGCCCTCCTGCTGGCCCGTCGCGGTGAAGGCGTACAGGCGGCTGTCGGGCGACGGCGCCGCGCTGGTGACGCTATCGCTCAGCCGGGTAAGCTGCCGGATGCGCCGCTCGATGCCGTTCCAGTCGATCTTGACCTCGACCTTCTTCGGCTCCGCCACGGGCGGGCCGCCCTTGGCCGCCGGAGTGCGCGGACGCGCGGTCTGCTCGGCGGCCTGCGCCTCTTCTTCGCTGTCCACGCCGCGCTCGGCGGGGTTCTTCTCCTCGACCGTCAGCGAGACGCTGTAGAGCTGCATCGCGCTAAAGCGGGCGACGGTGGCCATGCCGCCCTGCATCGTGCCGGCGATGAAGATCAGTTTCTTTCCGTCCGGCGTCCAGCGCGCCCCGGTGATGCTGGTGAGGTCGTCGCGCTGGATCCTGCGCTCCGCTCCGCCGGAGGCTGGAATCACGTAGACGCCCGGCCGGAAGTTGCGGTCCATGCGGGAGCAGGAGATCCAGGCGCCGTCTGGTGAGAACTGCGGGTTGGAGATGCTGGAGACCTCGCTCGAAGCCAGCGTCTCGGTCTTGCCCCCTTCGAGCCAGGCGCGGTAGAGCTTGCGGTCGCTGGCGGTGTAGAGCAGCGATTTCGAATCCGGCGCCCACTCCAGCGACGACTTCTCGGTGTCCGAATCCGACAGCTTCTTCAGGTTGTTGCCCCGCTCATCGGCGATATAGAGCTCCTCGCGGCCGGAGCGGTCCGAGACAAAGGCGATCCACTTGCCGTCGGGCGACCAGCGCGGCGCGGTCTCGCGCCAGTACGACTCGGTTACGCGCTGCGCCTCGCCGCGCTCGGTGGCCACGGTGAATATCTCGCCGTGCGCGGAGAGGGCCGCGCGCTTGCCCGAGGGCGAGAGCGAGAAAGCGTCCGCCTCATTCTGAACGGCCAGCGTCTCGACGGTGTTCTCCTTCTCGTCGGAGATGATCTGGACCTTGATCTCGCTGCTCTTGCCGCTGGCGGTGTCCAGCTTCCACAACCCGAAGTTCTCTTCGTAGACGATGACCCGCCCGTCGGCCGAGATGGAGGGGAAGAACAAGTTGCCGCTGGTGTGGTGCGTCACCTGCGCCGGCTTGCCGCCGCGCTCGGAGATCTTCCAGATGTTGTTGACGCTCTTCATGACCTCCGGGCTGCCGGGCTTGACGCCCTTCTCGTTGGGCAGCCGGTCGCTGACGAAGTAGATCTCGCCTTTCGGGCCGTACATGGGCCACAGGTAGTTGCCCTGGTACTCGCTGTCGCCCAGGCGCGTGAACTTCCTGGCGGCGACGTCCATCACCCACAGGTCGGCGGCGTAGGAGCCGCGGTAGTGCTTGCGCCACCAGGTCATGGGGTGGCGATTGAAGGCCAGGCGCGCGCCGTCCGCCGAGAAACTGCCCCAGGCGCCCCAGTCGGTGGGGATCATCTGTTCGAGGCCACCCTCGAGGGGCACTTCGTAGAGGTTCGGAATGCCGGGGAACAGAGCGCCGCGCGAGGCCTGGAGGACGATCTTCTTGCTGTCGGGGGTCCAGCCTACCACGGTCTCGCCGCCCGAGTGGAAGGTGAGCTGCTTCGCCTGCCCGCCCTGGCTCGGGATGACGTAGACGTCGTAGTTGCCCTGGCGGTTTGACGAAAAGGCGATCCAGCGGCCGTCGGGGGAGAACCGCGGGTAGACGTCGCGCCCCCGGTGAACGGTTAGGCGTTGTGCGCCGCTGCCGTCCTCGCTGGCCACCCACAGGTCGCCCAGGTAGCTGAAGGCTACTCTGCCCTTGTGGTAGGTAGGATGCCGAAGTAGTCGTGCTTCCGCCGCCCACGCCGCCGCCGCCATGAACAGCACGGCACACGCCAGGATGGTTCTTCGCATGTTGAGCCTCCGATTGGGGGACAATCCGAATCGCGTATTATACGCCAGCACGAGTTCGCCAGGAAGCGGGCGCGCCTGTTGTTTGTAGTCCCCTAGTCTGGGCGACCGCTTGCTGACGCGCGCGGCTCGGTTGCCGTGCCCGCGCGCAGTACTGCTGGCTGAGCCGCGAGCGCAAGCGAGCGGTTGCGCCGTCTGTCCC
The DNA here is from genome assembly GCA_016871095.1 of Acidobacteriota bacterium. Classification (GTDB taxonomy): domain Bacteria; phylum Acidobacteriota; class Terriglobia; order Bryobacterales; family Bryobacteraceae; genus VFZS01. The sequence goes on along the minus strand of VFZS01000556.1, from coordinate 1,138 downwards.
TCCGAGGCTGAGCGACTACTGTTCTATGATGGATACAGGTGTCCGGGTCTGTGATTTCCCCCGTGAGGCGGTTTCCCCCCTGGCTGGCGCCGGTGGCGGGCTACGTTCTGTCCTTAGCCTGCCTGATCTGGGTGTTTCAGGGCGTGGAGCTGCGCGCCATCCTTCGGGGTTTCGCCTCCCTGGACTGGCGCTGGGTCAGCCTGGCGGTGGCCGGCGACATCTTCGTCTACGTCTGGCAGGCCGTGCGCTGGAACCTGCTGCTGAAGCCGGTGGGGCAGCCGACCCTGGGACGTTCCGTGCTGGCCATCTACGTGGCCCTGTTCGCCAACGAGACACTGCCCTTGCGTCCCGGCGAGTTTCTGGTCCGCCCCTACCTGCAAGCCCGCTGGAGCAAGATCCCGTTCTCGGTAGTGCTTTCGTCGATCATCATTGAACGGGTGTTCGACGGAGTATGGCTGGTGCTGGCGCTGTGGCTGACCACCGTGTTCATCCCCCTGCCCGGCTTCCTGGTGCAGGGCACTTGGGTGCTTGGCATGGTGGTGGTGTGGATGTGCGTCATGCTGGCGCTGATCATGTTCCACAAGCAGAAGGCCCGCTCGGCCGTACCCGCCACCAGATGGGGCGCGAGGCTGCGTGTGCTGGTGGACGATCTGCACCTGATGGGCCAGTCGCCCTACCTGTACTGGGCCTTGGCCGCCAGCCTGCCCTATCTGCTGCTGCAAGTGGTTCCCATCTACTCCCTGATGCAGGGCTACGGGATGGGGCTCTCGCTGGGGCCCGCCATGGTTCTGCTGGTGGTGATGCGGCTGGGGACTCTGGTGCCCCAGGCGCCGGGCAATGTGGGAGCCTTCCAGGCGGTGACCGTGATGGCGCTGGGCTGGTTCGGCATCGAAAGGACCACCGCCGCGGGCTTTTCGGTGATGATCTGGGCGGTGATCACCCTGCCATTGCTGGTGGCGGGGTTTGTGGCCCTGGCGGTCACGGGCCTGAAGTTCAATGAGCTGAAGCAGCAGGTCCAGCGGGCCGCTAGCCCGGCCTCGGCTCTGGCGGAAACCGGGTCTCGGTAAGGGATATAATTCCCGCTGGGAGATAGCAGGGTCCGGAAATGGTGGATCCCTCCGAGCAGTTGCGCCGCCTG
>VFZS01000555.1 GCA_016871095.1 Acidobacteriota bacterium | reverse complement strand
GTGGTACGCCCGGGCCGATTCGAACGGCCGGCCTTCTGCTCCGGAGGCAGACGCTCTATCCAGCTGAGCTACGGGCGCGTCGTTTACTATTGTACCGCCGGCGGGGCCTTGGAGGAAGCCGGTTTCCGGGCCCTCGCCGGGTTCTTGCGGCCGGCCGGTTCCTTTAGCAGCGCCTCGACCTGGGCGCGCATGTTCTTCTCTTCGTCCTTGAAGAAGTCGTGGTCGGCGGAGTACTGCGCGCGGATGACCCCATTGCGATCGATGAAGACGATCTGCGGCACCAGCATGCGCTCCAGGGGCGAGTGCTGGAGGAAGTTCAACACTGGTTCGCGCTCGGCGACCCCCACCGGGAAGTCCAGCTTCAGCTCTCGGACATAGTCGGCCACGAACAGGCCGGCCATGGGGTTGAAGGCCACGCCCAGCGGCTGGAAACCCCTGGGCCCCAACTCGTGGTACAGCTTGTTCATGATCGAGGAGCAGGTCTTGCAGCCAGGGCAAGTGGTCAGCAGGAACTCCAGGGCCACCACCTTGCCGCGGAAGCTGCTCAGCAAGAGCTGCTGCCCGTTGGGCAACTTGATGACAAACTCCGGGGCGGGCCGCGGGACCTCAGCCCCCGTCAGCAGCGGAAGGCTGATTCCCAAGCTCAGCATGAGGGTGGCGAACCGGCGATTCAAGACTCCTCCTGGATACTCCCAGTGTAACGCAGCCACCGCGCTCTCCGGCGCGTCGATGCCTTCGAGGCTGGTCACCCCGGCGCCTTCGCGCCGGACCACGAAGTGACCATCGTCGCCCTGGCCGGCCAGGCGCGAGTCCTGGGCGGAGGCCGCCTCGAACCGCTTCCACTTGCCCTCGAGCACCCGCCGGTACAGGGTGAAGAAGCGTTCGGCCATCTGCGGCGTCTCCCACTGCACGCAGTAGGATAGCGCGACGCGCGCCCCGCCCTTCTCTTCCAGTAACTGATAATTGCCGCCGCGCCAGGCCGGGGCGACGGCCTCGGCGTCCTCGGCGGTGGCGTACTGCCGCAGCAGGATGGAGTGGTCCAGCTCCCCGATGGAACCCTCCGCCAGCGTGCGGTAGTTGCGGCGCGCGGCCAGGGTGGGGGGCGCGCACGCCAGCGGTTTCACGCCGGCCAGGTACTTCTCGGGGTGGAGAATCTGCTGGCTGGACTCGGGGGGCCGCCGGAAGACCTCCGTGAACGCGGCTTTTCCCAGCTTCTGGAAGACGGCGTGCTGGAAGAGCATGCCTTTCGAGTAGGGGAACAGCAGGCTCTCGCGCATGTACAGCGGCGAGCGTTCGAACACCGGGAACTGCGCGGCTCCGCTCTCGGTCATGCGCGCCATCATGTGCACCAGGGCTGGCGAATCCTGGAGCGATTGCCCGGTGCGGTGCGCCAGGTACTCCGACATCAGCCAGGTGGCCTGCCCCTCCATCACCGCCAGGCGGGCCAGGCTGCGGTCGTCGTCCTGTTTGGCGCGCTCGATAAACTTCTCGAGGTTGAAGTGCTGGTCGGCCAGGGCGTGGGCCAGCTCGTGGACCAGGGCCGAACGCTCGGCCAGCTCCGAGCCAGTCTCCACCAGGTACAGGGTCTTCTTGCGGAAATCGTAAAAGGCCGCGGCCTGCTCGGAGAGCAGATCCAGGGTCATCTTCTTGAGGTCGAAGTCCGGCGGCACGAAGCCGAACTTCTTGAGCGCCAGCTCTTCGGCGCGCAGCTCCTCCGGCTTGATGTGCTCCCGGACGCGCTCCTCCAGCATGCGGCCGACCTCGGCGCGGGTGATGCGCTGGAACGAGATCTTCTTCAGTTGCCGGAAGCCCGAGATCTCGGCCAGCTCGCGGGTGATGGCGTCGATGTCCGTGGACAAGTCCGGCGCCGCACGACACGCCCCGGCCAGCGCCAGCAGGCCGGCGATCAATAGCTTTTTCATAAGGCTTCACCAGTTCCGCGCGGGCAGTACAGGCGAAAGACCGCCGCCCCGGCCAGGCACAGCAGGCCCCCCAGCAGCAGGGTGACGCGCGCGCCGAAGCGCTCCGCCAGAGCGCCCGCCGCCAGGCTCCCGAAAGGTCCCATGCCCACCACCATCATGGCGTACAGCGCCATGATACGCCCGCGATATGCGTCAGGAATTGACACCTGAATCACCGTATTCACCGAGGCATTGTGCCGCATCACGCTGAAGCCCACCATGGGGATGATGGCCAGCGAAAGATAGAAGCTCGGCGACAGGGCAAAGGCCACGTACGCCATGCCCAGTCCCAGAGCGCTCCAGAAGATCACTCCGGCCAAGCCCGTGGTGTGGGTGCGGCGGGCCAGCACCAGAGTGCCTACCACCGCGCCGGCCCCCATGGCCCCCAGCAGGAAGCCCAAGCCCTGCGATCCACGGTGGAAGATGGCGTCGGCGAAAAAGGGCATCAGCACCAGGGCGGGCATGCTGGCGATGGTGACGGTCGCCACCAGTCCCAGCAGCAGCCGGAGCAGCTTGGTGCGGTGCGCGTACCGGAACCCGTCCACCAAGTGCTTCCACGGCGACTGCGCGGGAGGCTTCTCGAAGGGCGGCAGCCGCATGGCCAGCAAGCCCGCGATCACGGCCACGAAACTCACGCCGTTCAACAGAAAGCAGACGCCCTCGCCCAGGGTGGCCACCAGGACACCGGCGAGCGATGGCCCCAGCGTGCGCGCGGCGTTGAAGATGGTCGAGTTCAGCGAGATGGCGTTCAGCAGGTCGTCCTTGCCGGTGAGGTGGATAACCAGCGACTGGCGGCCCGGCATGTCGAAGGCATTGATAGTGCCCAGCGCCAACGCCAGGGCCAGCAGGTGCCAGACCTGGATGTAGCCGGTCAGGGTCAGCAGGGCCAACAGCAGGGCCTGCGCCATCGACAGGACCTGTGTCAGGATGACCAGGCGGTGCCGGGAGCAGCGGTCGGCGGCCAGACCCCCGAGCGGCGCCAGGACAAAGACCGGCAGATGCAGGCAGAACATGGTGGCGCCCAAGAGCCACTCCGAGTGGGTGAGCCGGTACACCAGCCAGTTCTGAGCCACCATCTGCATCCAGGTGCCCACCAGTGAGACGATCTGCCCGCCCGCGAAGAGGCGGAAGTTGCGATGCCGGAGGGCGCGGAAGGCCGGGGTCCAGCCCGCCTGCTCCGGCGAGGGCAGCGGTGCAGTCTCCGGGGCCGGCGTGGTGGCGTCCAAATTCCAGGATAGTCCAGGTGCGCTAGAATCGGAGGGAGGCCCCGGGCAGAGGTCCGCGGCGCGCAGGAGGTTTCGAGTTTGCCCGAAGACAAGACCTACAAGGCCACCTACGTGGGCAGTGGCACGTTCCTCATCAGCAAGCCCAAGCGCAAGCGGACCAAGGTGCGCCAGACCCGGCTGAGGAATCCCCAGCGGGGCGCCCGCAAGTAGCAGTCCCGCCCAGGCAAGCGGCGGGGGCCTGAGGCGCCAGCCGACTATGGGGCGCCGTTGACGCGGGGGTGATCCCGGTGTTCAGCGGGAGGGTGAACCCTGCCCGGCGCCACGGTCAAGGTGGTCGTCTTCCTGGTTCCCCGGAGACCGGCGGTGATGGCCACTGCTTTTTCGCGAACGACCGCCCAGGTCTGGATCGAAAACGCCGCTGTGGTGCGCCCTTCCGGCACCATGACCGTGGCCGGTACCCGCACGGTGGCCAGACCGCTTTCCAGGGCGACCAGCAGACCGCCGGCGGGAGCGGGTGCATTCAACGTGATGCGTCCCTCCGCGGAGCCGCCTCCTGCAACCTGGGCCGGCGAGACCGTCAGCTCAGCCAGGGGCGGGGCGGGCGCCCTCTCGATCAGGCCGTAGTAGGTGAGGGTCAGCATCACCACCGCGATGATCAGGCTCTTCTGGATCTCGCCCAGGCTCAACAACCTGGACTTCGGAGCAGGCGGATCTGTGGCTACGACCCGGACAGAGACGGAAAACCCGCATGCCGCGCA
>VFZS01000554.1 GCA_016871095.1 Acidobacteriota bacterium | reverse complement strand
CTCGATCGGCAAGTCTCCCGACGGGCCCGTGCCGCCGGGAGTTGACTACGACCTGTGGCTCGGCCCGGCCCCCATGCGTCCCTTCAACCCCAACCGCTTCCACTACAACTGGCACTGGTTCTGGGACACCGGCAACGGCGACATCGGCAACCAGGGGGTCCACGAGTTGGACATCTGCCGCTGGGGCCTGGGCCAGGACACTCACCCCAAGAGCGTCTGCTCGAGCGGCGGCAAGTTCGTCTACGACGACGATCAGGAGACGCCCAACACCCAGTTGGCCACCTTCGATTACGGCGATTGCCAGCTCGTCTTCGAGGTGCGCGGCCTGCTGACCGGCGGCGAGAGCAGCATCCACTGGGATGGCCGGAATTTCATCGGCAATCTGTTCTTCGGCAGCGAAGGGTTCATGTCCGTGGATGCCTGGGGGTACCAGATCTACCTGGGCGAGAAGCGGGAGCTGGCCCAGTCGATGAAGGCCGCCGAGCCGCAGATCTGGGACACGCGGCCGCACATCGAGAACTTCCTCAAGGCGGTGCGCAGCCGCAAGCACACCGACCTCACCGGAGACATCCTGGAAGGGCACCTCTCTGCGGCGCTGTGTCACCTGGCCAACATCAGTTACCGCACCGGGCGCAAGCTTGCCTTTGACGCCGCCCGCGAGCGGTTCGTGGGCGACGCGGAGGCCAACGCGCAGCTCACCCGTAACTACCGCCCGCCCTATGTGGTGCCGGAGCGGGTGTAGTCGGTTGTCGCGTCTGCCCAGGCGTCGCGGCTACCGGTAAGCATCCTTGCGGTGGCGAACCACGCGAATGTCAACGATCTTCTGCGCGTCGTCGATGGCATAGACAACCCGATAATCCCCGACACGTACGCGCCACAGGTACGCCGAACCGTGGAGCTTTCGAGAGCCGGCGAGCCTGGGCTCCGCCGCGAGCTGCTCCAACTTGGCCAACACGCGATCGGCCGCAGCGCCTCGAAGCCTTTCCAGCTCCTTCCTGGCGGAGCGGGCAACGATGACCCGATAGTCAGCCACGCGCTCGGCGGCTCCGGCGCTTTTCAAGTTTGGCTTTGACGCTTTCGAGCGACTCACGCGGCTCGTCGCGCCGGGACTCTGCTACCGCGCGGTCGTAGAAGTCCTCCCAGAGTTCCGCGTGCTTCCTGAGGTCGATAACGACCGCCGTTCGCTGACCACCGTCGTCAACAACGTATTGAACGCCCTTCATGCCGGCTCTCCCCTCAAGGGCCACAAGTCCATTCTAGGTCTTCTTGGGAAGCAGCGCTGGCGGCTGCACCACGACCGCGCAGCGAACCGGCGCCCGAGGCAGCTCGGTGGCAACGAAGTGGAGAGTGTGAAGGCACCCCGCCACTGCCGTGCGCCGAACACAGTACCCGAACGGGTGTAGAGGACCGCTCTAACGGCCAGGGGCGCAAAGCACGTTGTCGATCAGGCGAATGGAGCCGAACCAGACCGCGCCGGCCACCAGCACGGGACCGGTGATGCGGCTCACCGGCTGGAGCTCCTCCGTATCGACGATCTCCAGATACTCGACCCGCGCCAGGGGCTGGCCCGCGAGCACACCCAGCGCTTCGGCCTTCACCCGCTCCGGGTGTTCGGCGCCCTCCGCGCTGAGCCGCTCGGCCAACTGCAAGGCCCGGTAGAGCACGGGCGCCGCCGCACGCTGCTCGGGGGTCAGGCGCCGGTTGCGCGAGCTGAGGGCTAGCCCGTCAGGCTCGCGCACGGTGGGCGCGGCGATGATCTCGACCGGCACGTTCAAGTCCCGCACCATGCGGCGTATCACGGCCAACTGCTGGGCGTCCTTCTGGCCGAAGTAGGCGCGGTCGGGCTGCACGATGTTGAGCAGCTTGAGCACCACGGTGGCCACGCCGCGGAAGTGTCCCGGGCGGAAGCGGCCGCACAGTTGCTCGGTCAGCCCGGTCACCTCCACGAACGCGCGCTGGGGACCCGCGTACATCTCCTCTTCCGCCGGAACAAAGACCAGGTCCGCGCCCCGCGCGCCGCAGAACGCAAGGTCCGTTTCGAGCAACCGGGGGTAGTGCTCGAAGTCGTCGCGACGGTCGAATTGAATGGGGTTGACGAAGATGCTCACCACCACGCAGCCGGCCTCCTGGCGGGCGCGGTCGATCAGGCTGCCGTGACCCGCATGCAGCGCGCCCATGGTGGGGACGAGGCCCACGCTGGCGCCCGACCGGCGCGCCCGCGCCACCGCGCTGCGCACCTCCGCGGCGGACCTCAGTACAGTAAGGCTCATTCCCGCGCGCCAGCTTCCGGAGCCGGATAGCGCCCCTGACGGACGTCCCCGGCGAAGGCCTCGGCCGCGGCCACCATGGTCTCGCCCAGGCGCGCGTACTGTTTGACGAAGGGCGGAAGCGGTCCCTCGTACAAGCCGAAGATGTCGTAGCTGACCAGCACCTGCCCATCGCAGTGCGGTCCCGCGCCGATGCCGATGGTGGGGATGCGCAGCGCGGCGGTGACCTCGCGCGCCACATGAGCGGGGATGGACTCCAGCACCAACGCGAACGCTCCGGCGCTCTCCAGCGCCTTGGCGTCCCGCAGTAGCACTTCAGCGTCCTGCTCGTCGCGCGCCTGGCGGCGAAAGCCGCCCAGTTGGTGGACCGACTGCGGGATCAGGCCCAGGTGGCCCATGACCGGGATGCCCACCTCCACCAGCCGGGCCACGGCCTCGATAACCGGCCGCCCCCCTTCGACCTTCACGGCCGCCGCTCCGCCTTCCTGAATAAGGCGCCCGGCGTTGCGCACCGCTTCCGGAATGCTCGTCTGGCAGGTGAGAAAAGGCATGTCCGCCACCACCAGGGCGCGCCTGGCGCCGCGCGTGACCGCCCGGGTGTGATGGAGCATGGCCTCCAGTGTCACCGGCAAGGTGGTCTCGCAGCCCATGATGACCATGCCCAGGGAATCTCCCACCAGCAGGACATCCACCCCGGCGCGGTCCAGCAGCCGCGCCATAGTGGCGTCATAGGCGGTGAGCATGACGATCTTCTCGCCGCGCTTCTTTCTGTCTTTCAGGTCCGGGACACGGACCGGCTTGGATGTCGCGGGCATCTCAGTCCGGCATGGCTCCTTCCGTCAGGATCTCTTCCAGGCGCCGGGCGGCGGGCTCCGGCGTACCCTTGCGCCGGGCCAGGTCCACCAAGTGCCGCGCCGCCGCGCGGTAAAGGGTACGCACCGGCTCCGGCGCCAGACGCAACGCTTCCAAGTGTAGCTCTATGGTGCGGGCATCGCCGCGCTCGACGGGCCCGGTCAGCGCCTGGGCCGGCCCCAGCGCCAGCGCGTTGGTGAGCGAGCTTGTCGTCAGGGGCGCCAGCGCCCGCAGGGCGTCCTCTTGCGCAACTCCGGCCAGTTCCATCAGGTTTGCAGCCGCGTCCACCAGCCCCACCAAGTGGTTGCTCGCCATGACCGCCGCCGCGTGGTACAGCGGATAGCGCTCGGGCGGGATGGCCAGGGACGTGCCGCCCAGCAGAGTGGCGATGCGCTCGGCCCAGGCCCGGGCAGCGCCCGCGCCGCTTATCGCAAATACCGCGCCCGGCAGCACGGCGGCGCCCTGCTCGGGAGTCGCGATGGTCTGGAGCGGATGCAGCGCGGCGCAGGAAACCCCGGCGGCCGCCAGCGCCTTCAGCGCATCCGGGCCGCGCGCTCCCGAGGTGTGCAGTGCCGCGCCACGGCGCATGCCCGAGAAGGCCAGCGCCGCGGCCACCTCGGCGATGGCGTCGTCGGAAACCGCGATCAGCACGCGCCCGCAGCGCGCCAGCGCCGGCAGCGGCACCGCCTCCGCGCCGCCGATGAACCGCGCCGCCGCCGCAGCCCGCTGGGTGTCGCGGCTCGCCACGGCCACCACCGGCTCGCCGCGCTCGGCGAGCAGCCGGCCCAGCGCCTGTGCCACGCGCCCCGCCCCAGCGACGCCAATGCAATCCTCGGCCAGA
>VFZS01000553.1 GCA_016871095.1 Acidobacteriota bacterium | reverse complement strand
ACGACCAGCTCCTTGCCGTCGCTCTCTATCACCCGCACGGGCAGGCCCAGCCTGGCCGCCGCCTCTAGCGCCTTGTTGCCGGCGATGACCTCGCCATCCTTGTCGGCGACGATGCTCCGGCCTGCGCCGCACTCCTGGAGGCTTTTCTCTAGTAGCGAGCGGCCTCGCTCCGTGCCCCGGTTGGCATTGGACTTGTCCGGCGTCAGGTCGGCCAGGGTGGTGATGCGTTTGGGTTTACTCATGGCTGCTGCTCTAGCGCCTCTAGCACCTCGGCTAGCCGCCGCAGCTCCGCCGCTATCTTTCCCGGCGTCATCGGCGGCTTGGCCTGACACTTGTGGATGTCCCCAGGGCCAATCCACGCCTGACACAAGGGGCATCTCCAGCCCGTTCCGCTTGTCTCAGACCGATCTACCAGTGGGATCACCCCGAGGGGATACGTCTGGCTCACGTTACTTCCCCTTCTTGCCGCTGGAGAAGCGGTCTTTGTTGCGCTTGTCGAACTCACTCTTGCGTGTGGTCGGCTTAGGCTTCGGCTCCGGCTTCTTCCACTTCATGCCATCTATTTCTTTCTGATCGCCTGCGCCTCCTGCGGCCAGCAATCCTTGACCACATCCAAGACCGTACAGACCTCCTGCAAAACGGTAGTGTTCTGCCCCAGGGTGCGATTAACATCCTGCAAAAGTGCTGTTATCTGGAGCTTATCGGCCCGCTCCTGCTCTCGCCTCTCCTGCTCCTGCTTGATACGCTCATCCTTGTCTGCCAGCCGGTCTTCATAGGACTTGCGCAGCATGAGCATGGCAAATAGCGCCAGGGCCGCCGTGGCGCTGGCCTCTAACGCGGTCTTGAAGATAGCTATATCCATAGTCTCTCCTGATTCATCTTAGCTCCTTCCCCCACTCTGCCCACTGATCGCCTGGGCAGAGCATGGGACTCAGCTCGCTATGCCCCAGCACCGGCAGCCGCCGCCCCAGCGTCCAGGAGAGCCGGTCGATCAGCAGGCGGGCCGAGAGCAGTTGCCAGAGCGTCGGCGTGCGCCCCTGCACGAAGTCGCCGGTGAGACAGATCCCGACGTGCTGCCAGTTGTTCAGCCCCACGCCGTTGATCCTGATCTCACCGTCGGCGTGGTAGGCCACGCTTTCCAGGTCGTTGCACCAGTCCACCACCCCGGACCAGTGGACGATGAAGTGGTAGCCGATGCCCGGCCAGCCTAGCACCTCGACGTGATAGCGGGCGATGGCCTCGGCGTTCCAGTCCAGGTGTGCGCCGGAGGTGTGATGAATCACCACGCCGGCGATGCGCTCCACGTCCCGGCGCTGGTAGTCGTTGCGCCGGGGCAGGATGCGCCGCAGGTCACGGACAGCGGGCAGTTGTAGGGCGTCGGCGGGTGCAGAAGAAAGAGCGTAATTACGCATTTATTCCTGGGCAGGGACAAACAAAAAAGCGCCGCTCCCTCGTCGAGAGCGGCGCTTCCTTCCGGGCCTTCCGCTGATAAAAAGAAAATGCCAGCCAGGTTGCTAGGAGGCGATACCTGCTGGCACGATTATACCGTAATCGTCTGGCGCATACTCCGCCAGGCTCAAGCGATAGATGTTTTGCAGACTGACCTGAACGTCCGAATCAGCCCGCCAGTTGATCTCCAGTCTCCCCGTCCCCATCTGCTGAATGGTATCCTGCAAGGCGCACACAGCCACGATGATCCCCGCGGCCACTGAGGCTACCGGCTGCTCGCCATCAGGTGTAATCAGGGTCAAGCGGTGGGGAATGATCTTGACTGGCACGGGGCTGATCCTTTCCGCCCCTGAGATACACCAAGCCGCCGAGCAGGTCCTGAATATCTCAGGGAGACAAATCTCGGCGGCCTACCCTTCCGGGAGCATCCGCTGAGAGTATACTAGCACGTTTGGCTGTTCTTGTCAAGAGGGGAAAACCAGAACGCCCGTTCTGCCTGCCGGGGGAAAAGAAAGGGCCGGGGAGCGGTGCACCACCCCGGCCCTTCGCTAGTTCCAGGCGATTAGGATTATAGCAAATCACCTCCTTTCTGTCAAGTGCGCCCGGCCCGGCGGCGGGCTTACAGCCCGCAGACGCAGGGCTTATACGCAAGCAGTTCTTCCATCGCCGCATCGTCCAGCAATGGCAGTTGTGATTCATACCGCAGCTTGCGTTGGCGTAAGTAAATCTCTCCATCAGGGTCAATAGTACATTTCTTGTGGCTAGTGCGCTTCCCCTGTACTGCCTCCTCTAGCTGCATTGCCCTGTCAAACAAGTCCGGGTGTCTCTGCCAGAGTTCCCGCCATTGTGCATCTTGCTGAAACGGGCAGATATAGCAACTGCTCTTGTGGGGGATAGTAAGCCCTTCAGCTTGGATGATCTCTATACAGCCCTGGCGATCTATGCCAGCATCTACCAGGGGGCAAGGCCGTCCCTTTTGCCGATGTGCTTCTTCGGCTGAAATGCCCAACAACATTCTGGCATCAGGTGCATAACGCCGTAGGGCTTCTACTTTCCATTCAGCCGTACACCAGCGCATGGCCGCCAGCGGAATCACTAGAGCTGATTCGCAATACTCGATAAGGGACTTGCCCCCCGCCTTGTGTTTTTGGCGGATTCGCTCAATGCGATGGCCGCGAGGGGCAAGCCAGGCGCTCTCAAAGTAGTCCATAAAACAGTATGTATCCGGCCATTCACAACCAGTATCCGCAAACACAATCGAGCCGCTCCACCCCTGTTTTATGAGCAGGATGGCTAGGGCCGTACTATTGATCCCTCCCCCGTAACTTATCAAGTCCTCCATGTCTCTCCTCTGCGCCCGGCCCGGCCAGGCGGGGTGATCTTGGTGCGGAGTGGCGGCCAGTCTTGCCTGATAGCCACCCATCCCCCCAGCCGCACGGCAGTTGCACGTCAGAGGGGGATTTTGCGGGCCGCTCTCGACCTAAGCGGCAGACCCACGATCGACGCGCCCCGTTTGGTAAACCTGTCTTTTAGCCGCCACTCCGCATATTAGAGGATATTCAGCACGCCCGCGCCAGACTTGTCAAGGGCCTGACGAACGGGCGTTCTACCACGCCTAGGCCTGCTCCACCTCTTCCATGGGTTGCGCCGCTGATACCGTACTGCCCCGCACGCGCAGGGCAGGCCCTCCGGCGGTTTTGAATCCGGATGAGCAGAATTCCCCGCCCAGTTGAACCTATGCCCAAACCGACACGGGTTATACATTTTAATAACCTCCTACCGCGTCCACGCCCGCAGGATGACGGGCAAGTAGAGGCGGCGTGGCAGAGGGTAGCACTCCGTTCCCCGCTCGCACGTCGGCGGCGGGGGCAGCGTGGCCGTTGGCGTGGCCATTGGCGGCGTGAGCGTGGCGACGCGAGGCCCAGGCCCGTCAGGGCCCAACTCAGCGCCCCAACTCACAGAGATGGCCACCCCGGACAGGATACACGCCCAGAGCACGATGGCCAGCGCCAGCAGGAAGCCAATCAAGAACCACGTGCGCCGGACCATCTTTTTGTCATACTCGCTCACCTTTCGCCCTCCCTTCCCTCCGCCTGTCATTTGCCAGGCGGTTACTCTCGCGCTCCCGCTGCCGCTTGCACGGATCGCAGAAGCGGCGCGGTGTGCGCCAACTAGACAGCGCCTGGTAGGTGAACGGCTGCCCGCACGCACGGCACACCGCCGTGCGCGGCACCACGTTCGGCTGCGCCGGGTCCACCGCGGCCCGGTGCAGCAGGCGCACGCCAGCCCTGCTTTTCTCCCGCAGTACGGGCCTCTCGTCCTCGGGCAAGTCGAGCAGGGGCACCGCCAGGCCGGCCGGCACGTCCACGAACCCACCGGCCCGCTCGATGGGCGGCAGGCCCAGCGCCTTCCGCCGCCCGTTCAGATAGCCCACGCCCAGGGCCTGGCGGCTCACGTCGATCAGCCACACAGTCACTTCCGCTGACCTTTCCATTTTAAACCACCTCGAGCAACTGCGCCAACAGTTG
>VFZS01000552.1 GCA_016871095.1 Acidobacteriota bacterium | reverse complement strand
CTCCCGCCAGAACTGTAGTATAATCCCCCAACCGACCAAAGGAGAGCCTGGAGGACGCATGAAGAAGAGCCGCGTGCTGTTGTTAATGGGCCTATTACCGGCCCTGATATGGGCGCAAGCGCAAGTCAGCTCGGGCGACATCAAAGGCACGGTGGTGGACGCTCTGGGCGGGGTGCTGAACGGCGTTAAGGTCACCGCCGCGGACCCCGACCGCGGCATCACCCGCACCACAACCACGGATGGCGAGGGCGCTTACAGCCTGCCCTTGCTGCCGCCAGGCACGTACCGCTTGCGCTTCGAGATCCAGGGCTTCGCGACCCAGGTGCTGGAAGGCGTGGTCTTGCGCGTGGGCGACACCGTTTCCCTGCGCACCGAGTTGGCCGTCTCGGCGATGGCCACGGAAGTGAACGTCATGGCCGAGGCGCCGGTGATCGAGCCGGAGCGCACGCAGCAGGCCAACACCATCGAGTCGGTGCGCATCCACCACCTGCCTATCAACCGGCGCAACTACCTGGACTTCGCGCTGCTGGCCCCCGGCGTAGTGGAGACCAACGACCTGGTGGACGGCACTGACTACCGCGTGGTGCAGGCGCCCCACTCGGGGCTGAGTTTCGGCGGCAGCAACGGGCGCGGCAACGCCTTCTCGATTGACGGCGTCGAGAACAACTACAACTCCGGCGGGGTGCGGCCCTCCATCAGCCAGGAAGCGGTGCAGGAGTTCCAGATCAACCGCAACACCTTCTCGGCGGAGATAGGCGGCGCTTTCGGCGGAGCGGTCAACATCGTCTCCAAGTCCGGCACTAATGCTTACCGCGGCAACCTGTTCGGCTTCCTGCGGCAGCGCCAGCTTCAGGCCCGCAACTACTTCGACCCCGGCAAGTCGGCGTTCACCCGCCAGCAATCCGGGGCCACCGTTGGCGGCCCCGTAAGCCGCGACAAGACCTTCTTCTTCGCGGCTCTGGAGCGCCTGGACCGCCAGGAGACGGCCTTCGTCCCCATCTACCAGGACCGCCCCGCCCTGATGCGCCTCACGCCCTCCCAGCAGCAGCTCGTGGACTTCTTCGAGGCCACCCGCTCGCCCCAACTGGTCACTCTGGGCCGCACCATGCAGGCCGCCCTCACCCCCAGCGCGCGCACGCTCGAGTTGTTTGACCGCAACAGCGGCAACTTCCCCTTCAGCGAAGACCAGACCCAGGTCTCACTGCGCCTGGATCACCGCCTCAGCGAGCGCCACAACTTGTTCTCCCGCCTCAACCTGACCAAGAATTTCAACCAGAACGCGCAGTTCGGCGCGCTGATCGCCTTCAATCGCGGACGCAGCCTGGAGATGCTGGACACCACCGGCATGCTCAACCACTCCTGGGTGCTGAACACCCGTTGGGTGCTGGAGACGCGCGCCGCCATCGGCTACAACAAGCTGGACGTGCAGCCCACCGACCGCTACGGCCCCGGCATCGACATCAGCGGATACGGCATGTTCGGACGGGAGATCTTTCTGCCCTCCACTGTCTTCGATCGCCACTACCAGGCGCAGCAGTTGTGGAGCTCCTACCAGAGTCGTCACGATCTCAAGTTCGGCTATGACATCAACCCGGTGGTGGATTCAGCCCGCTCGGAGACGTTTTTCGCCGGGCGCTTCGGCTTCGGCAGCCGCATCCCCCTGGGGCTGGTGCTCAACAGCGTCAACAACGATCCGAACTTTGCGGCCAGTCTGGGCGCCACTCTGGCGGCGATGGGGCAAAGCCGGCTCATCCCCAACTTGCAGGCGCCGCTGACCTCGCTGCAATCGTACAACCTGGGTCTGCCGGAATTCTACCAGCAAGGCTTCGGCGATCCCTACTGGAAGGGCTCCAGCAAGCGCTTCAACCTGTTCCTGCAAGATACCTGGCGGGTGCGCCCGGGCCTTACCTTCAACTTCGGCCTACGCTGGGAGTTGGAGGCCAACCCGAAGAGCGTGGGCACCGATCCCAACAACCTGGGGCCGCGCTTCGGCTTCGCCTGGACGCCCGCCGGCAACAAGACGGTTATCCGCGGCGGATACGGCCTGTACTATTCGCAGATCAACCTCCAGATCGCCAACGTGGCCGAGACCCTGGCCGGCCACCAGATCGCCCAGACCTTCGTGCAGATCACGGCGCTGCCCGGCCTGGTCAACCCCAGGACCCGCCAGCCGCTCACCTCCGCCGACGTCTACCAGACGCTGATGGCGCAGGGTGTCATCGGACGCCGCGCCATCACCCGTGAGGACCTCGAGCAGTTCGGTCTGCGGCCTTCCACTACCGCCCCCGGGTCGGTCGTGTTCGGGATAGTGGACGACTTCATCAACCCTTACGCCCACCAGGCCAGCTTCGAGATCGAGCGCGCCGTTGGCGGATGGGCGGTCTCGGCGGCTTACAACTTCAACCGCGCCGCCCACCTGGTGCGCATCCTGGACCGCAACCTGTACTACAGCGGGCGGCGGCCCGACGGCGCCCCCACCTACGGCTTCTACAATCCGCTGATCATGCAGCAGAACATTTTCGAGTCCACGGCCAACTCCTTTTACCACGCCATGATCCTGCAAGCTGGGCGGCGCTTCAGCCAGCACTTCGGACTGAATGCCCACTACACCTTCAGCAAGGCCATGGACGAGGTGACCGACTTCAACACCGATTTCCAGCCGCATGACCAGCTCAACGCACGGGCCGAGCGGGCGCTATCGGTGTTCCACCAGGCGCACCGCTTTGTGCTGAACTCGGTGATCGAGTCGCCCTTGCAGCCGGGCGCCGGCAAGGGTTTCGTGAACAACCTGCTGGGCGGCTTCACTTTCTCGCCCATTCTGGTGGCCTCCTCGGGGCGGCCCTTCAACGTGCTGGCGGGTGTGGACAATCTGGGTGACCGGCACTCCACCACGCATCGTCCGCTGCGGGCCGGCCGCAACATCGGCAAGGGGCCGGACTACTTCGCTCTGGACACGCGGCTGAGCCGCAGGTTTCCGCTGGGCCGCAACGAGCGCCGCAGCCTGGACTTCATCGCCGAAGGGTTCAATCTGCTGAATCGCACCAACTTCAAGAGCCTCAATAACACGGTGGGGGACATCGCCCTGGAGCAGTTGCCGCGGCCCCTGGTGGGCAACCGGGGACTGCCCACGCTGCCCCTGTCGTTCACCTCGGCCTTCGACCCGCGCCAGTTTCAGCTCGGTGTGAAGATCCACTGGTAAAGCCCGGGACAGGCCAGGGTGTCCCCCCGTGGACACCCCGGCCTGTCCCACCGTTTTCGCATCCCGCTCTTGCCTTTGGCAACCGGCTGCCCATGAAAATGAGGATCACTACTAGGGCATTCACCGGCTGACTCGCGCGCGCATGTCATGTCAACCTACGGAACAGGAGTCTGCCTCGTGGCCCCACGGGCCACCGACTTGGCGCTGAGACACACGCACGCGACTTTTGTAGCCGGGCCGCCCGCGTCAGCAGTCTGTCCGCGGGACCGATGGAGCATGCGCCGACGGGAGAATGGGATGAGAGATTCCCCGGCCCGCCGACACTATCTATACATGAACGCCTCCGGGGGAGTGGAACGCCCAATGGCCGGAGGAACATGCCGCGTGAGAGGCTGGCTTGTGCCCTCCTGTGCGGACAACGCCCGGTGCGTGAAGCTCTCGACTACGCGGGGGGGCGCCAAGCGCCTGGCTTTTGGCGTCGCGGGTTGTGTGGATGCTCGCAGCCATGCCCCTGTTCTGCCCCGACCCTAGCCGGGTTTTCGCCCAGAACCCGCCGGAGGTAGTCTCCGTCAGCCCGTCGTCGGGCAGCGGCCCCAGCCAGATCTTCAGCTTCGTCTACTCCGACGCCAACGGCTACTGGGACCTCGCCTGGGGGCAGGCCATCATCAACGCCACCCTGAGCGAGGCCAACAGTTGCTTCCTGCACTACAACCGCGCGCCCAATCAGCTCTGGCTCCAGAACGACACCTACACCGGCTGGATCGGACCGCTGACACCAGGGACCGACG
>VFZS01000551.1 GCA_016871095.1 Acidobacteriota bacterium | reverse complement strand
CCTTACCCGCGAACGGGCGGTATGTTTTCTGTGGCACTTTCCGTGAAACCCGCTTTGAGCGAGTCCCCCCGGCCGTTAGCCGGCACGCTGCCCTGCGGAGACCGGACTTTCCTCCCCGTCAGCACGCACAGGCTAAAGCCTATGCTACTGGCGGAGCGACTACCCATCCGGCAGGCTCCAACTACCAGTATACGCCCCGCGCGTCAGACCAGATCCAGCGCGCTGAAGAAGTAGCCCAGCTCGAAGCGGGCGGTTTCGGGAGCGTCGGAGCCGTGAATGGAGTTGCGGGTGATGGCCGTGCCGAAGCGCCGGCGGATGGTGCCCTCAGCAGCGTTGGCCGGGTTGGTGGCGCCCATGATCTCGCGCAGCCGGGCGATGGCGTCCTCGCGCTCCAGGGCCATGACAATGACCGGTCCTTCGGTCATGAACTCGACCAGTCCCGGGAAGAATGGCTTCTCGCGGTGCACGGCGTAGAAGCCTTCGGCCTGGGCCTTGGTCAGGTGCAACATGCGCAACGCACGGATGCGGAACCCGGCTTGCTCCAGCGTGGTGAGGATCTCGCCGGCGTGGCCCGCGGCGACGGCGTCGGGCTTGATGATGGAGAGCGTCAGTTCCGTCATAGGCGCTTCTGGACGGCCTCTCCGATGTCGGCGGGCGAAGCGCACACGGTGACCCCGGCGGCTTCGAGGGCGCGGATCTTGTCCGCGGCGCGGCCCGTGCCGCCCGAGATGATGGCCCCGGCGTGGCCCATGCGGCGGCCGGGCGGCGCGGTCTGCCCCGCCACGAAGCTGACCACCGGCTTGGTGACATGCTCGCGGATGAAGTCCGCGGCCTGCTCTTCGGCGTTGCCGCCGATTTCGCCGATCAGCACGACGGCGTGCGTGTCGGGGTCCCCCTGGAACAAGCGGAGGGCGTCGATGAAGTTCGTGCCCACGATGGGATCGCCGCCGATGCCGATGCAAGTGGACTGGCCGATGGCCCTCCGCGAAAGCTGGTCCACTGCTTCGTAGGTCAGCGTGCCGGAGCGGGACACCACGCCCACATGGCCGCGCCGGTGTATGTGCCCGGGCATGATGCCCACCTTGCACTGTCCCGGAGAGATGATGCCGGGGCAGTTGGGACCGATCAGCCGGGTGGCGCGGCCCTCGAGGAACCGCCACACCCGCACCATGTCCAGCGCGGGGATGCCTTCGGTGATGCACACCACCAGGGGCAGGCCGGCGTCGGCGGCTTCGACGATGGCGTCGGCCGCGTAAGGAGGCGGCACGAAGATGACCGAAACGTTGGCCCCGGTGGCGCGCACCCCTTCGGCCACGGTGTTGAACACGGGCAGATCCAGGTGGCGGATGCCGCCCTTGCCGGGAGTCACCCCGCCGACCACGGTCGTGCCGTAAGCGATGGCCTGTTGCGCGTGAAAAGTGGCCTCGCGGCCGGTGAAGCCCTGCACCAGCAGGCGGGTGTTCTTATCGACCAGTATGCTCATTGCGCCAGCCTCACCACTCTCTCCGCGGCGTCTTTCATGCGCTCGGCCACGGTGAAGTCCAGACCGGACTCGGTCAGGATCCTGCGTCCCGCCTCGACGTTGGTGCCCTCCATGCGCACCACCACCGGCACTTGCAGGTTGAGTTCCCGGGCGGCGGCCACCACGCCGGTAGCCAGCGTGTCGCAGCGCAGGATGCCGCCGAAGATGTTAATCAGCACGGCCTTGACGTTCTTGTCGGAGACCAGGATGCGGAAGGCGTTGGCGATCTGCTCGGCGTTGGCCCCGCCGCCGACATCCAGGAAGTTGGCCGGACTGCCGCCGGCGTGCTTGATGATGTCCATGGTGGCCATGGCCAGGCCCGCGCCGTTGACCATGCAGCCCACGTTGCCGTCCAGCTTGATGTAGTTCAGGTTGAAGCGCGAGGCCTCCACCTCGAGCGGGTCCTCTTCATGGAGGTCGCGCATCTCCAGCAGGTTCTTATGACGGAACAGGGCGTTGTCGTCCAGATTGAGCTTGGCGTCCAGGGCCAGCACACGTCCGTCCGCGGTGACGATGAAGGGGTTGATCTCGGCCAGGGAGGCGTCAATGCCTTCGTAGGCGGCCGCCAGGGCGATCATCGCCGCCACGGCTGCGCTAACGCTGGCCGCGGGCACCTCCATGCCCCAGGCCAGCTTGCGGGCCTGGAAGGGCAGCAGGCCGAAGCCCGGCTCGAGGTGCTCCTTGAGGATCAGTTCGGGGGTCTTGGCCGCCACTTCCTCAATCTCCATGCCGCCGGCTTTGGAGGCCATGAAGACGGGACGCCCGCGGGCGCGGTCGAGCACCACGCCCAGGTACAGCTCGCGCTCGATGGGCAGCGCTTCCTCGATCAGCAGACGGTGCACGGTGCGTCCCTCGGGTCCGGTCTGGTGGGTCACCAGCCGCATACCCAGCATCTTCCGGGCTGCCTCGACGGCTTCGGTGGCGGTCTTGGCCAGCTTGATGCCGCCGCCCTTGCCGCGTCCGCCCGCGTGAATCTGAGCTTTCACCACTACGGCGCCGCCCAGATTGCGCGCGGCGGCGTCGGCTTCCTCAACGGTGCGAACCACCTCGCCGCGCGGCACGGGCACGCCGTAGTGCGCGAGGATGGCCTTAGCCTGGTACTCATGGATCTTCATCGACGTGGGCCTGTGCTAGAATCAACAGCCATCCCAGAATAACATGACGCTGCTGCCCTACCTGCACCGAGTGACCGGTCGCGAGCACCTGAGCGCCGCCTCTGCCGAAGAGGCCATGGAGGCGATCCTGAGCGGATTGTCCTCGGCAGCCCAGATCGCCGCTTTCCTGGTGGCTCTGCGGATGAAGGGAGAGACCGTGGCGGAGCTGGTGGGCTTCGCCCGCGCCATGCGGCGGCGCGCCAGCCCGCTGGAGTTGGACCTGGGCGGGGAAGCGTTGCTGGATACCTGCGGGACGGGAGGCGACGGCGCGCATACATTCAACATCTCGACCGTCGCGGCGCTGGTGGCGGCCGGGGCGGGCGTCAAGGTAGCCAAGCACGGGAACCGTTCCATCTCCAGCGCGTGCGGCAGCGCGGACGTGCTCGAGGCGCTCGGGGTGAAGATCGCGCAGCAGCCCGAGGAGGCCGCCCGGGCGATCCGCGAAGTGGGCATAGCCTTCCTGTTCGCTCCGGCCTGGCACCCCGCCATGAAGCACGCGCAACCGGCCCGGCTGGAACTGCGGATGCGGACCGTTTTCAACCTGCTCGGCCCGCTGGCCAATCCGGCCGGGGCGACCGCGCAACTGGTGGGCGCGCCCTCAGAGGAGGCCGCCGAGCTGATGGCCCGGGCGCTGGCGGCGCTGGACCTCCCCCGCGGCTTCGTGGTGCACGGCAGCGACGGGCTGGATGAGATCACCACCACCGGCGCGACGCTGGTCTGGGAGATTCGTGCGGGACAGTTGAGCCGCGGAACCGTCACTCCGGAGGACTTCGGGGTGGCCCCGGCGAGTCCCGAGGATCTGAAGGGCGGCGACGCGGCGCACAACGCGGGAATCGCGCGAGCCATCCTCGGCGGCGCGCACGGCCCCCAGCGCGAGATCGTGCTAGTGAACGCTTCGGCCGGGCTGGTGGCGGCAGGCAAAGCCCCGGACTTCCGCGCCGGGAGGCGGCTGGCGGCGGCCTCGATCGATTCCGGCGCCGCCCGGCACAAGCTCGAGCGGCTGGCCGCCTTCGGCCGCTCTACTCAATAGTGATCTTGACGGGCTGCTCGATCTCCAGGTCGCGAGGGACTCGTTTGCTTACCGTGACCAGCGAGTGGCGGCCCGGCTTGACGCTGGCGGGGACCTTGAACTTGATGGTGGTGGCAGTCTGTTCGCCGATCACCACCCGGATCTCGTTCCCGCCCTCGGCGGGGGCCAGCCGCAGCTCCGACACGTTGGCTTTGTCGAGGTTCTCGCCCGTCACGGTCACCTCCTCGCCCACCTTGGTGGTGGTGGGCTCGACGGATGTGCAGCGAGGCATCGGGGCCTGCGCCAACGCC
>VFZS01000550.1 GCA_016871095.1 Acidobacteriota bacterium | reverse complement strand
AGCGCATGATCACGCGGGGGCGGGCTTCCGGAGGCGGCAGCAGGTTGCGCAATGCCTCACGCATTTCATCCGTAATGGGCGGCTCCTCGCCCGGCTTGACCACCGGCTTGGGCGGAGGGGGCATGTAGGGACGCCCCTGCGGGATGTCGGGGTCGGTGGCCGAGCCGCGCCCGCTGGGGCGCGTGGCGGGCCCCTCGTCCTGAAAACCTCTGCCGAAGGTCATGCCGCCGGTGAGGCTGACCTGGAATACCGGGGCCTGGCTGAAGTAGATGGGCAGGCGGTCATCGTAGCCGTAGGCGATGGGGCTTTTCTTGTCTGAGAAGACCGCGTTGAGGACGCTGCCGCGCGCCTGTAGTTCACGGGTCTGGCTGATGGAGACGCCCTCAACCAAGCCGTAGTCGATGGGAATCGAAGCATTGCCGGCGATGGTGATAAACAGCCCGCCCTGGTCGATGAAGCGGCGCAGGTTGATGAGGCCCTGCAAGCCCATGCCGCCGCGCATGTCGTCGGTCTGATCGGGAGAGGTGCCGAGGTTGGGCGTGAGGTCGCTCTTCTTCCAGGGGATAGGCTCGCCGCGCATGGGGATGCCGTTGACCAGCCGCTGGGAGGAACCCGGTGTAGGCCCGTAGAGGATGACGTCGTAGCGGCCGCGCAGGTCGGGGGTATCGCGGATGACGTGGTCGGAGATGTATGCGTAGGGAATGTTGAGCCGGTCCAGGGCGATGCGGAACCAGCCCTCGGTCTGGGTGTTCTGCCACGTGTGCACCAGGGCCACGCGGGGCGCGGCCAGCTCGTGCATGGCGACCTTGGGCTCCTCGGCGGCTGCGTCGATGGTGAGCCCCAGTTCGGCGGCGGCCTGCTCGAGGCGCTGGCGGAGGTCGGCGGGGTTGCCTTCGCTCTTGATGATGAAAGAGCCGGAGCGGAAATCGCGCTCGAGGGCCTTGAAAGGCTCCTCGGCGGCGGACATCTTGACGTCCTTGAGGCGGAAGCGGAAGGTGGCCAGGGTGTTGTCGGTGTTGTGGTTGATGAGGTATACGGTTCCGGCCGCGCCGCGCACGCCGCCCGGCACGCGCACGGGAGAGGTGAGCCGGGTCATGGCGGTTTTGAGAATGGCGGGGTCGGTGAGGCGCACGGTCTTGATGTTGCGCAGCGCGCCCAGCGACCAGCCGGTGTCGTCATAGGGGCGGGTGTCGCTGGGGTTGTAGTACTGGGTGTCGAGCAGCATGTCGGCCATGCGGCTGTAGGGCTGGTCCATGCGCACCAGATAGCTGGCCGCGGGGAAGGTGAGTTTCTTCTCTTCCTGGCCGGCCTTGGTGGTGATCTCGGCGGGGCCGTCCAGCTTATGCACCTCGATGCCGTGGAGCTGGAGGAGGTTGACCACCTCGGCGCACTCGACGGGGCGCGGATTATCGCTGGGGATGACCCAGGCGGCGGGGCCTTCCTGAGAGGCTTTGGCGACCGAGCGCTTGCTCTTCAAATAGAAGTTCTCAAGATAGAGCTGCTTGTTCGCGGCCATGTGCTGCATACCGAACAGCACGCCGCTCTGCTGGAGATTGATGTTGTTGCGAATGGACCATTTCACCTTGGGCAGAGGCGGGTTGGGGCGGTACCAGGTGCGGGTGGTCTGACTGGCCTGGACGGTGCGCTCCCAGGTGTCGGCGCCGCGCCCGCCGTAGGTTTCGTAGAAGCGGCCGATGGAGTTGTGACCATTGGCGACATAGAACATATAGTTGGCCGCCCAGCCGTCGTAGAAGCCGTGCGTCCACACACCGGGCACGCCCCGCTTGGTCATCTCATTGACTTCGTGGTAGGCCAGGGTGTGCCACTCGTTGATCACGATGGGGTCGAGCCAGGCGTTGTAGGGCCCCATGCCGGTGGAGATGTAGAGGAAGGGCACGGACTCGTGCAGGTCGTGCAGCACCTGGGGATGCCACTCGAAGAAGGTGCGCATGGCGTTGCGGCTGAGCGCCAGGGTGAGGGCCATGCCGTCGCGGTTGTTGTCGTGGGCCACGTACTTGCCCCAATAGATGAGGCTGGGCGCGGGCTTGTCGGGATAGGTCTTGCGATAGCGGTAGATGTCCACCTGGCGGTCGTGGCCGTCCACTTCGAGCAGCGGCGTGATGAGCACGATGAGATTCTTGCGGAGGTTCTGGATGAAGGGCGACTCCTCGACGGCCAGCCGGTAGGCCAGCTCCATGGACATCTCCGGCGATCCGGTCTCCCCGGAATGGATGCTGCAAGTGACCCAGTAGATGGGGAGGCCCTCGGCGATGAGCGCCTTGGCTTCGGCCTCAGGGGTCTTGCGCGGATCGGCCAGCCGCGCGGTGATCTGCCGGTAGCGCTCCATGTTCTTGAGGTTGGCCTCCTCCGAGATGGCCACCAGGATCATCTCGCGGTCCTCTTCGGTGCGGCCCATGGAGAAGACCCGCACGCGGGGGGAGGCTTTCTCGAGGGCGCGCATGTAGGCGTAGATGTCCTTCGAGTAGGTGAGTTTCTCAGGAGTGCCGACCGCGTAGCCGATCACTTTGTCGGGGGAGGGCACTGCGGCGGAAGCGGGAAGGTGATCCACCAGCTCGGTGAGGAAGAAAGGCTCGGTGGTGTACTCGCGGATCTTCTGGGTGTAGGCTTCGTCAAGCTGCTGAGCGGCGAGGGCCGGCTTGGCCGGGATGGGCTGGGGTTTGCGGGCAGGTTGCGCGGTGGCAACCAGCGTCGCCAGGAGGAGCAGGGTGAAAGATCGGCAGTATGCGCGCATAGGGGTAACCCGCTATCATAGAGCAATTCGAAGATGACCACGCTGACCCATCTGGAATGCAGCCTGTGCGCCGCGCGATTCGAAGCCGGCAAGCCGCACCACCTGTGCGCGTGTGGGGGCCCCTTGCTGGTGCGCTACGACCTGGAGATGGCGCGGGCGAGCTGGAACCGGGAGTGGATCCGGACGGGGCCGTCCAATATGTGGCGGTATGCGCCGGTGCTGCCGGTGCGCGGGCCGGGTTCGGTGGTCACGCTGGGGGAGGGGATGACGCCGCTGATCCTGGCCCGGCGGCTGGGGCAGAGGGTGGGCGCGTCCAATGTGTGGATCAAGGACGAAGGGGTCAACCCCACGGGATCGTTCAAGGCGCGGGGGCTTTCGTGCGCCATCTCGATGGCGGTCGAGCTGGGCGTGAAGCGCGTGGCCATCCCCTCGGCGGGCAACGCGGCCAGCGCGCTGGCGGCTTATGCCGCGGCGGCGGGGCTGGAGGCGCACATCTACATGCCGCGTGACGTGCCGCAGTCGAACTTCATCGAGTGCCAGGCCTTCGGGGCGCGGGTCACGCTGGTGGACGGGCTGATCAGCGACTGCGCCAGGCTGGTGGCGGCGGGCGTCGAGCGCGAGGGCTGGTACGACGTGAGCACGCTGAAGGAGCCCTACCGCATCGAGGGGAAGAAGACCATGGGGTACGAGGTGGCCGAGCAACTCAACTGGCAATTGCCGGACGCCATCTTCTATCCCACCGGCGGCGGGGTGGGGCTGATCGGGATGTGGAAAGCGTTCGAGGAGATGCAGGCGCTGGGGTGGATCGGGGCGGGGAGGCCCAAGATGATCGCCGTTCAGGCGGCTGGCTGCGCACCGGTGGTGCGGGCCTTCGAGCAGGGGGAAAGGCGCTGCCAGTTCTTCGAGAACGCCTCGACGGTGGCCGCTGGCTTGCGTGTTCCCAAGCCGCTCGGGGACTTCCTGATAATGGATGCGATCCGCGCCAGCGGCGGCACGGCCGTGGCGGTGAGCGACACGGACCTGCTGGACGCCGGCGTCACACTGGCCTCCGAGGAAGGCATGTTTGCGGCGCCGGAAGGGGCGGCCTGCGTAGCGGCGCTGGAGCGGCTGCTGGCCGAAGGGTTCCTGAAGCCGCAGGAGCGGATCGTGATCTACAACACGGGCTCCGGGTTGAAGTACCTTGAAGCTTACTCGACGCGCTTTCCGCGCGAGGCCGGCGGCGAGCCGGACAAACTCGGCGGCCTGATCACGC
>VFZS01000549.1 GCA_016871095.1 Acidobacteriota bacterium | reverse complement strand
TTCCTCAAGGCCGTGGAAGACGCGCAGCCCACCAAAGCCCGGCGGGCTTTCGATCGCGAGAACTGGGGCGGCACGGAGTCGGGCTTCTACAGCACACCCAGCTTGTTGTGGTACGCCGGGCTGGCCACCCACGGTGATGGCATCGACGATCCCAAAGCGGCCGCCATGCTCACCCGGGGACACGAGCTTTTCCTGAAGCTGCTGACGCACCGGGCCAGCGCCGCCGGAGATGATGGCGGCTCCGCCTCGGGCGCGCTCAACTACGCCTTGGCCGCCTACCCCTGGGCCGAGTTCAACTTCTTTCATACCTTCCGCTCGGCCACCGGGATCGACATCGCCGCGGACTGGCCCTACGTGGCCTACCTGCCGGCCTACATCTTCTGGAACTGGCTGCCCGGCGGGCGCGAGTTCGGTTATGGAGACGCTTACCACACCGAGAACCGCATCGGCGTGGCGGGCCTGAACATACATCTGTCGCAGATCATCCAGTCCTACGCGGCGAGCCAGCCCGAGTGCGCCGCGTTCGCCCGCTGGCTGCTCGATCAGACGCCCCGCGAGCAGCGCAGCAGCTTCCCCTTTGCGCGCTTCCTGTTGACCTCGCTTCCGGAGGTCGCTCCGGTTCAGGAGCCGGCGGCGCGCATGCCCGCCGCCCGCCACTTCGAACACATGGGCCAGGCCTTCTTCCGCTCGGGTTCCGGCCCCGAGGACACCTATGCCCTGTTCACCGCGGGAGGCATCCTGGAGCAGCACAAGCACTTTGACCACAACAACTTCGTGATCTACCGGAAGGGGTTCCTGGCGCTGGATACCGGCACGCGCCCCGAGCCGGGCCAGCATCTGACCCACTACTACTGCCGCAGCGTGGCGCACAACACCGTTCTGGTCCGCATGCCCGGCGAGCAGATGCCGCGCTACTGGGGCAACCCCGCGCCGGCCGAAGAGGTCCTCCCAGTGCCCAACGACGGAGGGCAGCGCGCAGCGCTCGGCTCCAAGGTGGTGGCCTTCGAGACCTCGCGCGAGTTCTCCTACGTGGCCGGCGATGCCACTACAACGTACCATCCCGACAAGTGCCGGCTGGCCCTCCGCCAGTTTGTGTTCATTCCTCCAAACCGCTTCGTGGTGTTCGACCGGGCCACCGCCGCGCGCCCCGATTACCCGAAGACCTGGGTGCTGCACACCGCCGCCGAGCCGCGCCTCGAGGGCAGGGAATTCTCCGCCGCGCACGAGGAGGGGAAGCTCTTCTGCCGGACGCTGTTGCCGGAGCAGGCGGACTGGCGAGTCATCGGAGGACCGGGAAAACAGTTCTGGTCGGATGGCCGCAACTGGCCCCTGCCGCCGGGATACCGCACACCGGACACCACACCGCTGCTGGGACAATGGCGCGTCGAGGTCTCACCGCGCGAGGCGCGCGAGGAGGATTTCTTCCTGCATCTGATCGAGACGGGAGACACCGCGGCCACTCGCATGGCAACCTCGAAGCTGGTTCGACGCGAGGGGAGAGTCGGGGTCGAGTTCCAGGTGGGCCAGGACCGCTGGGAAGTTTTGTTCGATACCGCGGGTGCTGCCGGCGGGCACATCAGCCGGCGAAGAGGCGGCAGCGTTCAGCTTGACCGGGAACTCACCAGGAAGGTCGCGCCGCAGGCCGGCCTGTGGGGCCGCCCTTAAGCCGCGCGGCGGCCGCGCGGGCCGCGGAAGAACGGCGCCGCCAGTCCCCAGAACAGCAGGAAGACAAAGGCGAAGCCGATGGCCAGGTAGACCGCGTTCTCATTCCAGGTCGTGGGGATGGGCATCGAGGAGCGCGGCACCAGACCGACAGCGGCAGCCAGCAGCACGCTCAGCAGGTGCACATACCACGGCTTGGCGCGATGAATGTACAACAGCACCAGCGCCAGCAGGAACGCGGAACCAAAGATCATCATCGGCCCGACAAGCTTCATTCTGCTCCACTCCTGTAAGTGAATCCCCCATCATAGCTCAACTGGGGAGCGGGGCGGGGCGCCGCCCGGGTACAATATCGGAGAGATGAAAACCAAACTCCCTACCGCTGCCATCACCGATGAGTTCCCGGGCGAGCTGGAAACCGCCGTCCAGGCCATGGCCGACATCGGCATGACCGGCGCCGAGCTGCGCGTGATCTTCGGCAAGAACATCCTCAACCTCTCCGACGAGGAAGTCGAGCGCGCCAGGCAGATCGTGACCGCCCGCGGCCTCCAGGTCGTGGGGCTGTCCTCGCCGATTCTCAAGTGTGTGATGCCCGACGGTCCGGAGCTGGATACCCGCTTCCAGCACGACGTCTTTGCCTCCAAGCACACCTACGAAGACCAGCCGCAACTGGCCCGGCGCGCCTTCCAGATCGCCCACGCCACCGGGGCGCGCATCATCCGGGTGTTCTCCTACTGGCGCACCGTCGAGCCGGAGAAGTGCTTCGACCGCATCGCGGAAGCCCTGGCCGGGCTGGCCCGCGACGCCGCCCAGGAAGACCTCATCATCGGGATCGAGAACGAGCACGCCTGCAACGTCTCGACCGGCGCCCACGTGGCGCGCGTGCTGGAGGCGGTAAACCACCCCAACCTGGCCGTGGTCTGGGATCCCGCCAACGCTTACGTCTCTGGGGAGATCCCCTTCCCGGACGGCTACCGCAAGATGCCCGCCGCGCGAATCGCGCACGTGCACGCCAAGGACTGCCACCTGGAAGGCCACCAGCCGGTCTGGGGTCCCCTGGGAACGCGCGATGTGGACTGGAAAGGTCAGATCGCGGCCCTGCTGGCGGATGGCTACCAGGGATACGTCAGCCTGGAAACGCACTGGTCCGGGCCGAACAACAACAAGTTCCAGGCCAGTGTCATTTGCGGCTGGAATTTGCGGGGGCTGCTGGCGGCGTAGCCCCGAGCAGCTACGGCGTGCGCACGTACAGGACGCCGGGCAGGGAAGCCCTTCCGTCCAGGCTGACCGTGATGGGGTGCGGGCCCGCGGGCACGTTTGCGGACAGCATGAACAGGATCTGGTAGGACGAGGGGCCCAGTGTCCCAGCGGCCACGGCCATGGCGGTATGCTCGACTCCGCCCACCGTGATGCGAATCCGGCTGGGCGCGATAGTCGTACCCGCCTCGGCCAGCCCGGTGACCATCACGATCAGAGGCTCACCCGGCCGGGCTGGACGCAAGGCATCCACCAGCAGCGCCCCGGTGGTGATCATGACGATGGAGGGGGGCGGGGGATCGATGTTCACGATCACCGGGTAGATCTGCTCCGGACCGTATAGCAGCCGCAGCACGGCAGGGCCGCTGGGGACGCCCGCCGGTACCGTGAATCCAATCTGGCCCGGCGCCAGGCTGGTCACCGGAACGGGCTGCTCGTTCAACAGCAGCACCGGGGCCACAGCGCCCATAGGGGAGAGGTTGGCCACCTGAGCTAACGCCGGGCTGCCGGCATAGACGCCCGGCTGACCCGTGGTCGGGTTGAGCAACTGCGGGTTGACCACCGGCAGCCGCGGATTGGCCGCCGCCACCTGGAACCCATGTGGCACGGAAACGATCTGGAAGCCGCTCACCACGCTCACCAGAGAGGCGACGTTCGCGGCAGAGGGCGACACGGCAACCTGCGCGCGCAGCCGCGTCGGGCTCAGCACCCATACGCGCCGGACCGCGACGTCGCTGGTTCCAAAGCCCACCACCGTCTGGCCCTCGGTGAAACTGGTGCTGATTCCGGTGATCTCCACCATGGCCTCCACGCCCGCGGGCAGCGCGCCTGGCGCGATTGAGATGGAAGGCGCCTCGCCGGGATCGTAAGCATACGTGGGAGGGGTCTGGAGGAACAGGGAACTCTGTCCGTCGCTGTTCAGCGCGGTCACCGTGGCCTGATAGTTGGGGGCGCCCGGCGGCGGAGTCACCACGATCACACCGGGGAGATACTCCACCCTGTGACTCGGCATCCCGTCAAATACCACCCGCGTATCCGGCGTCAGGTTGTTGCCCGTCACCGCGACCCAGCGGTTGCCGCGCGAATCCAGC
>VFZS01000548.1 GCA_016871095.1 Acidobacteriota bacterium | reverse complement strand
GCCGCGCTCGCCCCACCGCAAGCTGCGGGTCAAGCCGGTGATGACCAACATGGTTCACACCGACGTGTGGGAAGGGCCGTGCCGCTTCAACGTGGTCGCCGTGGCGAAGGAGGCCGAGAACGTCAAGAACTGGTACGCCCGCTGGGTGCAGAGCGTCACCGGCGGCAAGTTCTCCTTCGGCCCCACAGTGGAACGGCTGGAGCCGCGGCTGGTCCTCTTTGACGAAGCCTTCACGCTTCCGCCGGCCGAGTTGCTTCCGCTCGATCAGGAGAAGGACCAAATCGACGCCTTCTTCGTCAGCCCGGACGGGGCTTCCTTCGCCGCGGCGGAGATCGCGCGGCGCTATCACAAGCCGGTGGTCTTGTTCGGACTGAACTGCCGGACCGTCGATATCGCCGCCTACGCCAAGACCATGGGTGAGGAGGTGTTCGTCGTCGCGGACAACGCCGAACTCGAGCGGCTGTTCGCGCTGCTCCGCGCCCGCGCGGCGTTTCGCGAAACGCGCGTGCTGTTCCCCACCGACCGCGGCTTCCCCAGCGTGGCTTCCCTCACCGGCATCGCCGACCTTCAGGATCTCGAGAAGCGCCACGGCATCCGCGTCACCATGATTTCGTTCCGGCTGCTCTCGGAGGAAATGGAGCGGACGCTCGCCGACAAAGGCCGCCTCGCGAAGGTCGAGCGCGGCGCGGACGAGCTGATCCGCGGCGCCGCCCACTCCTACCTGGACCGGCAGCACGTCGCGCGCAGCCTGTTGTTCCGCCAGGCCGTCGAGGCCTTGATGGCGACCCACGCCTGCAACGCCTTCACCATCGAGTGCTTCGAGTTCTGCTCGACGCGCCTCCCCGAGAAGTGGAAGATCACTCCCTGTCTGGTCCACACCCTGTTCAAGGACGCGGGTTACGCCTCGTCCTGCGAGGGCGACATGGGCGCGCTGCTGGCCACGCGGCTGCTGCTGTCGGTTTCCGGAAAGTCCTCGCACATGGGGAACATGTTCTCGGGGAAAGACAACACCGTCGTCATCAATCACAGCGCCCCGGGAATCCGCATGAACGGATTTGAAAGGCCCGGTCTGCCGTACAAGCTGGGGCGGTTCGTGCAGTCCGGCTGGGGCACGAAAGCGGTGGTGAACTTCCTGGAGAACGACGAGAAGCGCGTGACCGTGGCGCGCTTGCACCCCGGCGGCGGGAAGCTGCTCGTGATGCGCGGGCAACTGACGGGCGCGGAGGGTTGGGAGAAGGACAGCCTGGGCTGTTCGGTGGCGGCCATCGTCAAGCCCGTGGAGAGCGGGCGGGGAGACCATTTCATCCGCCGGCAGACCGAGTACGGCAACCACCTGTCCTGGGTCTATGGCGACTACTCCTCGGAGCTGACCGAACTCGGCCGGCTCCTGGGCATTGAAGTCGAGGTGATCAGCTAGCGCTCTGCGGCGGGTGTCTGCGCTCAGGTGGTCAGGGACGTTCCCGTCCCGCTCATGAAGCTCTGATGCTTGTCGCCCACCCAGTAGCGCGCGCCCGCGATGCACCACAGGAACTCCAGCGGCGCTTCCTGCGAGAACACCGGGTGGTAGTTCAACACCGGGATGGTGACCAGGTCGCCTTCCTCGACGTTGTGCACGAAGCTCAGCGTCTCCGGCGACTCGTAGACCTCCATCGAGCCGCGGCCCTTGAGGAAGAAGTAGACCTCCTCCTGGTCGGTGTGATTGTGCGGCGGCCAGGAGCGCTGGTGCGGCCGGAAGAAGGTGTAGCCCGCCACCAGCTTGTCGGCCGGCTCGCCGACGTCGAACATCAGGTATACGTCCTTGCCCTTCAGCCGGCGTATGCGCTCTTCGCGCCGCGACATTTCCGCGAAGCGCGCGTGAAAGACCGGGTGGAGGTTCTCCGCCGGCGCGGTGCACTGGATCACGCACGCCGGCTCGGGGCCTGGATTCTCCAACTGGAACGCGCATCCACGCGGCACGTACAACACGTCATAATGCTCCAGTTCGAAGCGGCCTGACGGCAGCTCGGCGCCGGCGACTCCCTTCCACACGAACAGCAGGCGCTCGCGGTCCGGCAACACCACCGTCTGCGTGCGCGCGCCGGGCGGAAGGTGGTGCTCGCCGCAGTCCAGGAACTCCAGCCCCACCTCCGAGTGGAGGAACCGCTGCCTGAAGACAGCGCCGGGCGCGGCGGCGCGGAACAGCATGCCAGGAAGAACGCTGCTGGGCTGCATGGCATCTAACATATCGCACCTCAGAATAGCGCCTGCCTACTGCCCAGCCTGGTGCTTTGTGGCTGGTTCCCGGCTCCAGATCACGGAGTCACGTCGGAGTCCGGCTGCTCCAACTGAAGACTCCCCTGGGAGAACGGCACGGGCAGATCCGCTACCCGCTTCACGGCAAGGCCGCAGTTCGCGGCGAACGTCGCCACACCATCGTCGTCGGAGTAGAGCACCCGGGCGCCGCTGACTAGCGCGATGGCCACTATCTGGCGATCGAATTTCATCGCGCTCTTGGTGATCCGCAGCCCTTCTCGCGGATCACCTGCTTTGATCGCCGCACGCAAACGCATAGCCAGTTCCAGTGCGGCACGCTCGTCGAAATCCCCGACTCGGATCCAGGAGGAGCCTCTCAGGGTGGTCAGCACATCCTGAACGTCGGCGCCCTCCGTCACCAGCACCTCGGCCAGCGACGGAGTCGGAACGAGGATCTGCTCCTTTGCCTCCTCGAGTTCGCGCACCAGACCGAGCACTCGCCCGCGGGCGTGTTCGACAGCCTTACTTTCCTTCCCATGATGGACCTCGGCGTCGGGAAACAGCAGCAAGGACAGGATCGTGCTGTCGAATGCGACCATCGGGCCGTCACTCCTCTCGAAGATGACGCACGAGCTCCGCGGGGTTCATGCGCCCGCCTTCGGGTGGCCCCAGTCGCGCGCGTAACCCGTCGAACAGCCTCGAAAGCGGGGTCTCATCCAGCGTCTCGAAGCTCTCGATGTCGAAGCGATGGAGCTTCCAGGCGCCCGATTCGGCGCGCGACCAGGTTCCTGTGCCGCGCACCCGCACCGGCGGCCCGAAGATGTGGTGAGCCAGGCGCCGTGCCACAGCCTTGGTGGTTATGCAGCGCTGGATTTCATCGCCCGACCTGATGTGTACGTTGATGGTCTCGTCCCGCCCGCCGACCTGGATCACCTCGCCGTCCAGGGTTCCCGGCTGCAGAATCGGGCCTGCGCAGGGTTCCACCGGGCGGCTGGCGCCAGGGAATTCGATGATCCTGGCTCCTCGGTGCAGAATGCGGCCAAGGGCGTTGTCGGCTGACAGTTTGTCGTCGATGTCGCCGAAGGCATCCATCGCCGCTTTCGGAGCGGTGCCGTAGCGGACCTCCTCAAGGCGCCGCCGCACCTTGTTCTGCGCCACCGTATCCACGCGTGAGATGACGACCGTGCTGCCCGCCCGCAGTTTCTCGAAGTGGACGTGGGCCTCATTGCCCAACAGGGCCGCAAAGTCCCGCATGTACTCCGCCAGTCGAGCCATGGGGATCGACGCGGGCGTGAAGGCGTCGATGTAAAGCTCGTAGGTGTCGTCTCCGCTCACTCCGGCGCCTGCCTCCCCACAACGGCATTATGCCAGATTGGAGGGACGCGGTTTGGGGCTAGATCCCTTGGGGGAGCTCGGGCCGTTGGGCATAGGCTCCAGCCTCTTTCCGCTCGCGAAGGGCCCACCTCGTGAAGCCCGCGCTACACGCGAATCGCAATCGCCAGATCCTCAGCGGGCTACGCCAGATCCGCGAAGACGCGGTCGAGCGCGGAGAGGGTCTCCTGAATGTCCTGCTCGGTGTGGACGATCGAGGTGTAGAAGCGGCCGTCGGGCAGGGCGTAGACGCCTTCTTCGAGGGCGCGCAACAGAAAGCGCCCGAGCGTCTCCCGGTCGTCGTCAAAGGTGTCGCGGTAGTGCTTGAGTCCGGCGCGGGGAGTGAAGTGGATGGCGAAGGCCGTTCCGAAGCCGCACACCTGCACGGGCAGGCCGCGAGCGCGGCCCA
>VFZS01000547.1 GCA_016871095.1 Acidobacteriota bacterium | reverse complement strand
GAGGTAGCTGCGGAAGGCGTCGGCGAAGGTGATCTTCAACTGGGTCGATATGTTGATCTTCACCGCGCCGCGGCGGATCAGATCCTGGAACACGGCGTCACTCAGACCGGTGCCGCCGTGGATCACCAGCGGCACGGGCTCGGCGGCCACGATCTCGGAAACCCGCTCGAAGTTGATCCGGGGCTCGCCCTTGTACAGGCCGTGCGCCGTGCCGATGGCGGGGGCGAAGCTGTCAATGTCGGTCTCGCGGATGAACTCCAGGGCCCGGTCCAGCGCCACCACCGGACCGCCGTACTCGTCGCCCACGCCGTCCTCGACACCTTTGATGGCCTCCAACTCGGCCTCCACCGCCACGCCGTGCCGGTGCGCCAGCGCGACCACGTCTTTGGTTTGCTCCAGGTTGTCCTCGTAGCTCAGCTTCGAGCCGTCGAACAGCACCGAGTTCCAGCCCGCCGCGACGCACTCCTCGATCACCTTGTGGTCCGGGCAGTGGTCCAGGTGCAGGGTGGCGGGAATGGGCACGCGGCCCGCCATTTCCTCGAACATCAGCCGGATGAGCCGCGCGCCCACCAGCTTGACGGTCTTCACCGACACCTGCACGATCACAGGCGAGCGGGTCTCGGCGGCCGCGGCCAGCACGGCCTCCATAGTCAGATCGTTGACGATGTTGAAGGCCCCCACGCCATAGCGCCGGGCGAAGGCGTCGGTGAGGATCTGTTGCATGGGAACGACCGGCATAAGTGACTCCCTAGTCGATTGTACGCACTCTGGGGACAGACGGAAGTGTCCCCGTGGAGGCGGGGACACTTCCGTCTGTCCCCAGGCCTGTCTGGTGGAACCGGCCCAGCATGGCCGCGCCCAGGAGCGAGGATTCGTCCTGGTAGACGTAGTCGAAGTCCCCGGTCCAGCGCCGCTTGGCCTCGATGAACCCCGGGATCTTGGCCCCGCCGCCCGTGGTGGTGACGCGGCGGCCCAGCCGGATCAGGCTGCCCACCTCGCGCAGGTGCTCGCCGTGATAGAGCGCGTTGCCCCGGATGAGCGAAAGCAGCATGTCGTCGCGCGTGGTCTCCAGCGTCACGCCCGAGAAGCTGGCCTTCAACTGCTCGAGCGAGTACCGGCAACCGCCCAGAAAGGGCACGTAGACGGGCAAGTCCTGCTCGGCGCTCTCCGGGTCTTCGCGCGCGAAAAAGCGCGCCAGCACCGCGGGCATGTAATCCTCGAAGAAGGCCTGCTCGCTCAGGTCCGCGCAGAACACCGAGTGGAACCACTCCAGAGCCTTGCCGCCGGTGTTGAGCACGAAGAAGGTCACCCAGCGGCGCGGCAGCACGTGGCAGCGCACGTTGAAGTTGGCAGAGCTGACCGGCTGATCCACACACACGTAGGTGATCTCGCAGGTCCCGCAGATGTTGTGGATGTCGCCCGGCTCGGCCAGGCCGCCGGATAGCGCCGCCAGCACCGCGTCGTTGCCCCCGCACAGCACCACGCAGTCTTCGGGCAAACCCAGCTCAGCCGCCACCTCGGGCAAAATGCGGCCCGCTGGCTGGTGCGAGTGCAGCAGCGGCGGCAGCTTCGGCTCGGGGATCTCCGCGGCGGCCAGCACATCCTGGTTCCAGGTCAGCTCATGACGGGCCGTGTTGTAGAGACCGGTGATCGAGACGGTCGAGGGATCGATGGCCCACTCGCCGGTGCAGCGCTTCACCATGTAAGTGTTGGTGTGCCCGAATTTCGCCGCGGCCTGCCACACGTCCGGCTGGTGGTCGCGAATCCACAGCATCGAGCACAGCGAGGAGCCGCCCGAAACGGGCAGGTTGCAGGTCTCGCGCAGGAACTTCTCCTCGCCCACCCGCGCGCGGATGGCGCGGGCCTGGGGGTGGGAGCGGCCGTCGAAGAACAGGATGGCCCGGCCCAGAGCGGCGCCGCCGGCATCCATGGGCGTCAGCCCCGGCGTGGTTACCGAGAAGGACACGACGCCTACTTCGCGCAACTGGGGGGCCAACTCGGCACAGCAATCGCGGAAGGCCTGCCACCATTTCTCCGGCTCGATGTCCGCCTTGCCGCGGTCATACACGTGGACGTCGTAGCGCCGGGAGGCTTCGCAGCGCTTCTCCAGCGCCGCAGTGAAGACGCCCATCTTGAAGGCCGTGGTGCCCACGTCCACGGCCAGTATGTCGCGGCTCAAGCCAGCACTCCCTCCTGCACCAGGTATCGCCGGAGATCCTCCCGCTGGGCATCGGTAAGCGGCAGCAGCGGCCGGCGCGGAATGCCCCCGCACAAGCCCGCCAGATTCATGGCCGCTTTGACGCCGGGCGGCCCGTAGGGTCCGGCGATGGCTTCGTTGATTCGCTTGACGCGCTCCTGAAGCGGCGCGCCGCGCGCCTCGTCCCGCGCCCGCCCGCACCGGAACAACTCCACCGCAAGCTGTGGGAACGAGTTGGCCAGCGACACCGTGCCGCCGATCGACCCGCGCAGCATGGCGGGGAACAGGAAGTTGGCCGATCCGGCCAGCACGTGGAAACTGTCGTTCTCCACCCTTAGGAAGTTTTCGATGCCGCTCGGGGCGCTGTCCTTCATGCCCACGATGTTGGGGTGCCCGGCGAGCCGCGCCACCAGCGCCGGCGACAGCGTCACTCCGCAAAAGCCCGGGGCGTTATAGAGCAGAATCGGCATGGGCGAGGCGTCGGCCACCGTCGAGAAGTAGCGGTATAGCACCTCCTCGGTCATCTGCTTGCGGAAGTAGCCCGGCGAGAGCACCAGCCCGAAATCCGCCCCCAGCTCCGCCGCCTGGCGGAAGAAGCGCTCGGTGTCGCGCTGCGCATCGTAGGTAGCGCCCACCATCACCACCTGTTGAGGGGCTTTGTGGCGAAGGATGGTCTCCAGCACCCGCAGCTTCTCCTCCTCGGTGAGGCTCTTGTTCTCGCCGTTGGAGCCCAGCGCCAGGAACCCCAGCAGCTCGCTGCAAGCGTAGAACTCCACATTGAACCGCAGACCCTCGCAGTCCACCTCCTCATCCGGAGCGAAGGGGGTGGAGATGGGGGCGAACACTCCATCCATCTTGCGGCGCAGCGCGGCGGTGTCCATGGGGTTCAACCGAACAATGTAGCAGAAAGGGGTGCGTTACCGGACCGGCCCCAGGCGGTCCAGCGGCCAATAGACGAACACCGCTTTGCCGTAGATGGCCTGGCGCGGCACCAGGCCCCAGTTGCGGCTGTCGTTGGAAGAAACCCGGCGGTCGCCCAGCACGTAGTAGTGATTCGGCTCGACCCGGCGGACCGGCGCCGAGGAGTGATCCCGGTACTCCGGCGGCACGTACGCCTCTTCCAGGCGCCGGCCATTGACCAGCACGACGCCCCGGTCAATTTCCACCACGTCGCCCGGCAGCCCGATAACCCGCTTGATGTAAGACCTGTCCACGTCTCCAGGCACGTAGAACACCACCAGGTCGCCCCGCTCGATCTCCCCCAGACCGAAGCGGTACATGAACTTGTTGACGAAAATGCGTTCCTGGTCCGCCAGGGCGGGCATCATGCTGGTGCCCTCGACCTTCACCGGCTGGTACACGAAGATGATGACCACGGCGGCGATCAGAATCGCCAGCAGGAGATCACGCAGCCAGTAGAGTACGGTGCGCAGGCCCGAACGGCGGGCGGACGAAGGACTGCCGTGCACTTCCATCACTCCTCAATATGACGCAATCAGCCGGGCATTAGTTTCAGATCCGCCAAACCGCTCGCTGGCGCTCGCGGCTCCGTAAGCGCTTGCGAACGCAGGGGCGCGCTTCCGAGCCGCGACCGTTAGGGAGCGGTCGAGGGCGCCATCCCTTCACCGCCTCGCAAGCGAGCCGCCGAGGTCGCTGCCCGTCAGCAGCCGCGCCAGCACCGGCAGCGGCACCGCGCCAGCCTTTAACACCCGCTCGTTGAATTCCGCCACCCGGAACCCGGCGCCCTTGAAGCGCCGATAGTGGTCCCGCACCCGCACCAGATCGCGCCAGCCCACGTAGTAGGTGGGTAACTGGCACGAAG
>VFZS01000546.1 GCA_016871095.1 Acidobacteriota bacterium | reverse complement strand
CGACTTCCCATACCAGCTATGGGATTACCAGTCTGACGCGAGCGCAGGCCACGGCCGAGGATCTGGAAAGGCTTTGGCGCGGGCATTGGACCATCGAGAACTGCTCGCATTACGTCCGTGACGAGACCCTGGGCGAGGATCGAGGACAAGCCTGGAAAGGGCACACGGCGCAGGCCCTGGCCGCCCTACGCAACGGCCTGCTGGCCGCGATGCGGCGCCGAGGTTGGCGCAGCATGGCCGATGCCCTCCGCTTCTACTCTGGGGACCTGAGCAGGGCCCTGCGGCTGGTCGGGGCTCTTGCTACATGAGAGCGGTTGTCGCCAGCCTGCAGCCTGTCCTGCACCCGGTGCGACTTTGAAGAAGCCCTGAGGTGTTGAGGTGTCGAAAAACGCCTCGACACCACCCCTAGAACTGGCGTCTATATGTGCGAGAGGCAGTTTTAGGGGGATTTGCAGAAGACGGTCCTAGTTCGGTGGGGTGACTTCGGTTGCCGCCCCCTGCAAGAGCTCACACACCGCCGCTGCCCGCTCCTGACCCGGCCGAAGGGCGAGGAATTCCCCCAAATCGGAGAGCGCCTGGCGGATGTGCCTTGCCAGCGCGCCCTCGGCCAACGCCTGCCGATAGAGCCGCTCAGCTTCCTCCGCCTGGCCAGCGGCAAACTCGTAGAGTGCCAGGTTCAGGGTATTGGGCCAGTCCTTGGGTTCTTCGGCATAGCGCTTCCGCGCCCCCTCGATGGCCGCGCCCATATCCGCCTCGGCCTGGGTGGCCTGGCCCAAAGCCTGATGCACGAGCGCGCGGCGGAAAAGGCTCCAATCGTCCTCAGGCCGCAGGGTGAGCGCCGCATCCAGATCAGCCAGGGCCAGCTCATTCGCCCCCTGGCATAGCCAGACCTCCGCCCGGTTGGCCAGGGCCAGATGATCCTGAGGGTCGAGGGCGATAGCCTGGTCCAGATCAGCCAGAGCCTTGTCGTAGCAGCCCATCTGATAATATGTCCGTCCCCGGATACTCAAAGCCTCCTGATCGTCAGCAGAGCGCCCCAGGGCCTCG
Source organism: Acidobacteriota bacterium (assembly GCA_016871095.1). GTDB lineage: Bacteria > Acidobacteriota > Terriglobia > Bryobacterales > Bryobacteraceae > VFZS01. Next base: position 2,974 of record VFZS01000546.1, on the reverse strand, counting down.
TTGAGGTCGGCCAGGGCCTCGACATAGCGTTGCTGGCCCAGATAGGCGCGGCCCCGCTGGACAAAGGCCCAGGTCAGCTCCGAGTGGCGCTCGATCAGCCAGGTAAAGTCGGCAGCGGCCTCCTCATAGCTTTCCAACTCCTGATAGACCTGCGCGCGGTCGGCGATGGCCTCGGCGTTATCCGGCTCCAGCTCGATGGCGCGGTTGAAATCAGAGAGGGCATCTGCCCAATTCTCAAAGTACACATGAAGCTCGCCCCGCGTGGTAAGGGCCCAGGCATCGTCGGTGGGAGAGAGGGCGATCGCCCGATGCATCTCCGCCAGCGCGTCCAGGTAACGCCCTTTCGCCTTGAGCACCTGCCCTCGTCTCGCGGCGGCCCAGGCATTCAGACTATTTAGGCGCAGCGCCTGCTCAAAATCCTCTAGAGCCTCGTCGAGCCGCCCGTGCTTGCGATGAATCTCTCCTCTTTCCGCAAAGGCCCCCGACATCTTGGGATCGAGCTGGAGCGCGCGGTTGAGGTCGGCCATGGCCTCCTCATCGCGATCCAGGAAGCGGAGGATGCGCCCTCGATTGGCCAGCGCCCAGGCATAGTTGGCATCCAGAGCGATGGCCCGGCTCGTCTCCGCCAGGGCCTCTTCGGGGCGCCCTCGGTTCATGTAGAGCGCGCCACGACTGGCATAGACCCAGGCCAGGTCGGGCACTAGAATCAATGCGCGCTGGAAGTAGGCCAGGGCCTCCTCATCACGGCTCTCCAGGCGCGCAACCTCGCCCCGCGCACCCAGGCACTCGGCGAGCTTGCTCAATCCCTCCATCTTAGCCTGAGGGAAGGCGGCTGGCTCCCGCTGGTATTCCTCTATCAGGCGGTTGAGCGAGCCTCCCACAGCCAGGGCATCAACGACCCGCCCATCCATGAACGCCGCGCGGGCCATATCTGTCAGGGCTGCGTCGGCATGGCCCAAGCGCGCGTGGACCTCCCCCCGCTGGGCCACCGCCCAGGCCAGTGTCGGCTGCCTCTCGAGGGCCCTGTTCAAGTCCTTGAGTGCTTCCAACAGCTTCCCCTGGGCGCCCCGGGCCGTCGCCCGCAGAAGGTAATAATCGGCCGTGCGCGGCAGGGGCCGGGCAAAGGACAGCGCCTCTGCCTCAGCCAGAGCAGCATAAAGGGCGCTGCAACGCTCCCAATCCAGGCGTTCCAGGAAGCGCACGAGGAGCTCATGGAGCTGATTCTGGGCATCCTTGCGCTCGTCGGCGACCAGAAGGCAGTAAACCACCTCCAGGGCGGTGGTGTCGTCCTCCCAGCCCTTCGCCAGAGCCGTAGTCGCAGCCTTGCAGGCCGCCTTCAGCTCCTCGGGCCGCTCCTTCTGGTAGCGCTCCAACAACCCCTGGCGCGCGAGTCGCGAGTAGGCATGGCCCTGGGGCACTGCCTCCACGAAGGGCAGCGTAGTGGTGGCCGCCACGACCGCCGCCCGTTCCTCTTCAGGAGTGCCTTCGGGCAGGAGGGCAGCGATGACACTCTCATCAAACCAATGCATGACCACGAGGCGCCGGGCCACGTCGGCTGCGTTTGGCGCTAACTGGGCGCAAGCTGCCTCGGCCTGTTGCACTGCCTCGGCTTTGCTTGTGGGCATCGGGGATATATGACCTCTCTCCTCCGGTTTCACGTCGCATTCCTTTCCCGATAGAGTTGAAGGGTCACTCCCAATCCTAGACGAACCCCTTTCCTCTGTCAACCGCGGTTTCTGGGAGTTGGCGCAACACCTCTGGCAGCGCCTCGACGATCGTGCTATACTCGCTCATGGAACGTCCCTCCGGTTCGAGCTTGGTCATGATACCCTTACTCTACCGGATTGGCGTTCCCTTTTCCACCCCCCTGCGCAAAGGGCCAAACTTCAGTATAAGCATTGTGCATTTGTACATCGCTTATATCCTCTGTCTCGACCTGACCAACACGTCTTCGCGTGTATAAGCATTATGCATTTGCATATCGTTTATATCCTGGAGGCCCCGCACGCGTGGGTGGGACGTATAAGCATTATCATTTGTGATATTGCTTATAGTAGGCCCCCCACGCCCGAGGGTGACACGCTGCACCGTATCGCCGGCGTTGCAGACTTATTGCTTTTCGCAAAACGTCACCATCTGGCCCAATTGTGTGCTATAACAGAAGCGCCACGGCGCTGTGTTCGCAGCCCGTGGCATGGCCCAGGTGGTATCAGCACCCAGGCAGGCGGATGGTAACACAGCCCGTCCCCAGGTGCAAAACACTTGACGGGCTTTTCGCGTTCTGACGCGCGCAAGACCACCTGTCTTGATTAGATGACATAGTGTGCTGCGCATCTACCTGTCGTGGTATGGAGCGAGCAAGCGTCTACCCGTCGCGTCAGCGCCCCAGGAGGGATTCGAACCCCCGACCCACTGCTTAGAAGGCAGTTGCTCTATCCTCTGAGCTACTGGGGCGTTTTGTACTGTCCTTTACGGCCTGTTAGATGATAACGTGTCTACTTGAAGTATGGGTAGTTGTCGTTCCGGCGGTGCAGTGAGTATACGCCGTCCGTCGGAGGGCGACAAATTCTCCCGTCACAAAACTGAAAGGTAGCGTCAGGGAACTGAATAACGAGTTCCTGTCAAAAGCTGTGGAAATTGCCAGGGCGTAGCCTCCAGCCCTCCTCCCTTGGGCAGCCATCGGCTGAGCCATCTGGCCATCTGCGAAACTCACCCCGGCCAACACCAGCCGAGGTAGTATCAAATCCTGTGGAAAATGGGGTGAGGAATGCGTATCCTCCAGTTGCATCAAACCGGCGAGCAAGCGCCAAGTACTGGAGGATACGCATGGGCAGAGCATACGTGGGCAAGGGTGCGCAGGCAAGGCCTCTGCGGAGGGCAGGAGCGGCGGGGGTGGTGGGCGACAGACTGGAGGAGATCGCTCGCCAAGGGGCGCAGGCCATGTTGGCTGCGGCGCTGGAGCGGGAGGTAGACG
>VFZS01000545.1 GCA_016871095.1 Acidobacteriota bacterium | reverse complement strand
CAGGACAGCCGGGCTGCCGGCACGAAGAGGCGGCGCGGCGGACGGCGCAGCTTCTGCGCTTCGAGCTGCTCACCGATGCGCGGCTGCGGGAGCTGATCGCCCGGGAGTTCGGCAATGAAACCGCCGTGCCGGACAAGGCATTTGCCGAGGCCGTGCTCTCCATCGCCGCGCGGCTGGCCACCGAGCATCACCTGGTGGTGCTGACCGAAGGGGCGGAACTGCTGTTCAGAGGCTTCCCAGGCGTGCTGCGGGTGCAGGTGGGGGGACCGGAGTCCCGCCGCATCGGCACGCTGATGCTGGAGCGCCGGCTGGACCGCCCCGCGGCGCGGCAGCTCCTGCGCACGCTGGAGGCCGAGCAGAAGGCCTACCGCCAGCGCCGTTTCGGGCGTTCCACCGCCCCGGCTTCGCTGTTCGATCTGGTGCTGAACTCCGAGACCCTGGACCCGGAGCAACTGGCGCAACTGATCGAAGCCGCGGTGCGGGTGCGGGGCCTGCTCGAGCAGGGCCTGCTGTCGGCGGCGGCCGAGGCGCACCTGCAATTCCGGGCGCGCCTGAAGCTGTCCAAGCACGGCATCGTGCCGCCCGGCACAGCCAGTTTGCAGGCCAAGCGCTTCTCCCATCCCAGCGAGGAGATCTTCGCCAACCTGCTGGATTTCTACCGGGTGGCCTGGGAGTACGAGCCGCGCAGCTTCCCCGTCGCCTGGGACACCGACGGAAAGGTGCTGGAGTCCTTCACCCCGGACTTCTACCTGCCGGAATTCGACCTCTACGTCGAGCTGACCACCATGAAGCAGTCCCTGGTGACCCGCAAGAACCGCAAGGTGAAGCTGCTGCGGACCATGTACCCGCACCTGAACATCCAGGTTTTCTACCAAAAAGACTTCGAGAACCTAATCTTCAAGTACGGTCTGACCGAACGAGCGGTTAAAGAATGAACGAAGAGAAAGCGCTGCCATCCGAGATCGAGCGGGTGCTCTACACCGAGGAGCAGGTGCAGCAACGCATCGCCGAGGTGGCGGCGGAGATATCCGAGCGCTACCAGGGCCGCGATCTGAAGCTGGTAGGAGTGCTGAAAGGCTCCGTGTTCTTCTTGACGGCGCTGGCGCGCGCCATTCGCATCCCGGTGAAGATCGACTTCCTGTCCATCTCGAGCTTCTCCACCAAGCCCTCCGCGCCGGGGCTGGTGCGCATCGCCAAGGATTTGGACGAGAGCATCGAGGGAGAGGACGTGCTGCTGGTCGAGGACATCGTGGACACGGGCTTCACCGCGCGCTACCTGCTGCAAACCCTGGCGGCGCGGGGTCCCAATTCGCTGGCCCTGTGTACGCTGCTGGACCGCACCTCGCGCCGCATCGTGCAGGTGCCCGTGGAGTTCCGCTGCTTCGAGATCCCGGACCGCTTCGTGATCGGCTTCGGGCTGGACTTCAAGCAGCTCTACCGCAACCTGGGCTGCCTGGCGGTGATGAAGCCGGAGCGGAACCCGTGAGCTGGACTGGGGTGCGCCCCCTATAATGGTTGTTTTCGAGACCCTGGGAGACCCGATCCCCGCCAGCATGAAGGAAGCCGATCAACCCGCTCTGAGCAGCCTGCCTGTGACCGAGGAGGCCGAACCGGGCGCCTCCCAGCAGGAGAGCATCGTACGCTCGGCGGGCATGGTTTCCGCCGGGGTGCTGCTGAGCCGGCTGAGCGGCCTGGTGCGCGAAACGGTCATGGCCCGGCTGTTCGGAGCCAGCATGGTCTACGACGCCTTCTCGCTGGGCTTCCGCATTCCCAACCTGACGCGGGACCTGTTCGCCGAGGGCGCGCTGTCGGCGGCCTTCGTCCCCACCTTCACCGAGTACCTCGCCACCAAGGGGAAGAAGGAAGCGGCGGAGCTGTCCAGCCTGGTCGGCACCGCGGTGGTGCTGGTGGTGGGCGGCTTCTGCGTGCTGGGCATGGTATTCAGCCCGCAACTGGTGGGCCTGCTGGCGCCGGGGTGGGCCGCCGCCGAGCCGGCCAAGTTCCAGTTGGCCATTGAGCTGACGCGGCGCATGTTCCCGTTCCTGCTGCTGGTGGCGCTGGCGGCGCAGGCCATGGGCGTGCTGAATGCCTGCAACCAGTTCGGCGTGCCGGCCATGTCCTCGACCTTCTTCAACCTGGGCTCGGTGGCTTTCGGGCTGCTGCTGGGTTTCGTGGCGGGGCCGCGGCTGGGGATCACGGCCATCGAGGGGATGGCCTATGGGGTGGTGCTGGGAGGACTGCTGCAACTGCTCTGGCAGATGCCCGCGCTGCACCGCGCCGGCTTTGGATTCCGGCCGCGGGTGGACTGGTCGCATCCGGGCTTGCGGCACATCTTTCGGCTGATGGGGCCGGCCATCCTGGGCAACGCCGCGGTGCAGGTGAACGTGATGGTGAACACCATCTTCGCCTCGACCATCGTGGACCCGCTGCGCGGGGTGAACGGCCCGGTGAGCTGGCTGCAATACGCCTTCCGCTTCATGCAGCTCCCGCTGGGGTTGTTCGGGGTGGCCATCGCCTCGGCCACGCTGCCCGCCATCTCGCGCAGCGCGGCGGCGAAGAACCTCGCGGAGTTCGGCCGGACGCTCTCGCACTCGCTGGGCACGGTGTTTCTGCTGACGGTGCCCTCCTCGGTGGGGCTGGCCCTGCTGGGCGAGGCGATGATCGGGCTGATCTACGAAGGGGGCCGGTTCCAGGCCTACGACACGCGGCAAACCGCGCTGGCGCTGTCCTGCTACGCGGTAGGCCTGGCGGGCTACTCGGCCTCCAAAGTGCTGGCGCCGGCCTTCTACGCGCTGGGTGACGCGCGCGTGCCGGCGCTGGTGAGCCTGGCGTCGATTGTGATCAACTTCCTGGTGGCGCTGTCCATGCTGCGGCTGACAGAGCTGGGGCATGCGGGCCTGGCGGTGGCGACTTCGGTGGTGGCGCTGTTCGCGGCGGTCACGCTGTACGCGGTGCTGCGCCGGCGGGTGCGCACTATCCCCGGGCGGCGGCTGGCGGTGAGCCTGTCCAAGATCGGCCTGGCCGCGGCGGTAATGGGGGGCGCGGTGGCGCTCTCCAGCCACCTGATCGCGGGCTGGCTGGGAGAATCGCGGGCGGCGCGCCTGGCGGACCTGGCCGTCTCGATACCGCTGGGCGCGGCCATATTCTACGGGCTGTGCCGCGTGGCGCGAGTCGAGGAGCTGGAGGCGGCGGCGCGCGCGGTTTCCGCTCCGCTGCTGCGGGTCTTCGGGGGAGCACGTGCTAGAATCAAGTGAGTAATGATCTGTGACATAAAATTGGCCGTCCAGTTGCAAGAGCTGGATGGCCGGATCGGTGAGTTGCGGCGCGAGATCGCCGCCCTTCCCAAGCACCTCGCCCAGATCGAAAAGACGCTGGAGACCCACATCCGCAAGGTCGAGGCCGACCGGGCCGCTCTCGCGGCCAATCAGCGGGAGCGCAAGCAACTGGAGTTGGACGTGCAAACCAGCGAGCAGAAGATTTCCCGGCTCAAGGACCAGCGGCTGGAGGCGCGCACCAACGAGCAGTACGCCGCCTTCGAGCGGGAAATCGAGTTCTGCGAAGCCGCCATACGCAAGCACGAGGACCGCATCCTGGACCGCATGGCCGAGGCCGAGAGCCTGGAGAAGAACCTCAGAACGGCCGAGACGGCCTTGGTGGACGAGAAGCGGCAGGTAGAAGCGGAGAAAGAGCGGGTTCGCCAGCGCACCGCGGAGGACCAGAGAAGCCTGGGGGAGGCCGAGGCCGAGCGCCGCCAAACCGTGGCCGCTCTGTCTCCCGACGTCTACTCCGCATACGAGCGGATCCGCAAGAAGCGCCGGGGCGCGGCGGTGGCCGAGGCGGCGGAAGGCCGGTGCCTGGCCTGCAACCTGACCCTGCGGATCCAGTTCTTCCAGGACGTCAAGCGCGGCGACCAGGTGATGTTCTGCCACAGTTGCGGGTGCATCCTGTACTACAACCCGCCGGTGGCGGTCGAGGAACTGGGGGCGGAACCCGGCCTCGAGAATCCGGCGGTCGAGAGCCGCC
>VFZS01000544.1 GCA_016871095.1 Acidobacteriota bacterium | reverse complement strand
AGGTGGAACCGTGAGAAGCGGGCTGGTGGCGGGGCTGGCGGCTGGGTTGTGGCTGGCGGGAGCGGCGGCTCAGGCGCCGAAACCGGCCGAAGACGTCATCCTGCGAGCCATGCGCGATGAGCTGAACCGCACGCGGCCGCTGCGTGTCATGCCACTGGGTCCCGGCTATTTCATCGAGTACGGGCTGCACGACGGCGAGCTCTCCTCCTCCGCCGCCACGCTGGGGGCGCTGCTGCACTCCCGCAGCACGCGCTACCGGCTGCCGCGCATCCAAGTCAGGGTGGGCGGCTACGACCTTGACAACACCAACTTCGTGGGAGCGGAGATCTACACGGGCGCCCGCTGGGATGTGGATCAGTTCCCCCTCGACGATGTCTACGCCGCCCTGCGGCACCATCTCTGGCTGGCCACCGACGTCGGCTACCGGGCCGCCGTGGAAGGCATGGGGCGCAAGCGCGCGGTGCTGCGCAGCGTGGCGCCCGGAGAGCAGTTGGCCGATTTCGCGCGGGCCGAGCCGTTGAAGCTGTTCGAGGCGCCGTCCCGCGAGAGCGCGGACCAGGAGGCCTGGAACAGCCGCTTGCGGCGATTGTCGTCCGTCTTCGAGAAGTACCCGCAGATCTTCCAGTCGGTGGTGGAGTTCGACGGGAGCCGCAGCACGTTCTATCTGGTCAACTCCGAAGGCACGGAGGTGCGAAGCGCCGAGGGCATGCTGCGGGTGCGGGTGCGGGCCAGCGCCCAGGCGCCGGACGGGATGCGGCTGCGCCACGGGACGGAATTCTGTGCGCTCACGGCCGCGGGCATGGCCTCGGAACTGGAAATGGAGCGCGGCACGCGCCAAGTGGCGGAAGATCTGACCGCGCTGGCCGGCGCTCCCGTGGGCGAGGCTTACACCGGGCCGGTGCTGTTCGAGGGCGTGGCCGGCGCCCAGATCATGGGAGAAGTCCTGGGCCGGCAGCTCGCCGTGCCGCGGCGCCCCCTCAGCCCCCCGAGCCGCCCCATTCCATTCTTCGGCAGCGAGTTGGAGGGCCGACTGGGGGTGCGCATCCTGCCGGAGTGGATGGACGTGGTAGACGACCCTACCCAGAGGGAGTGGCGCGGCCGGCCTTTGTTCGGCCACTACCGCGTGGACCTGGAGGGCGTGGCGCCAGCGCCGCTGGCGCTGGTCGAGAAGGGAGCGCTGAAGAACTTCCTGCTCACCCGCCAGCCGGTCAAGGGGTTCCCGGGTTCCAACGGCCGGGCGCGGCTGCCCGGAGGCTTCGGCGCCAAGTCGGCCACTTTCGGCAACCTGTTCGTGCGCGCCACCCAAACCGTGGCCGAGGCGGAGTTGCGCCAACGGCTCATCGAGTTGTGCCGGCAGCGCAACAGGCCGTATGGCATCATCATCCGCAAGATGGACTTCCCCAGCTCGGCCTCGCTGGACGACTTGCGCCGGCTGCTCACCGCCTCCGCCTCCAGCGGGGCGCGCCCGGTCAGCCCGCCCCTGCTGGCCTACCGCCTGCACGTGGACGGGCGTGAAGAACTGGTGCGCGGGCTGCGCTTCCGGAATCTCAATACGCGCGCGTTGCGCGACATCCTGGCGGCTTCCGCCGAAACCCACGTGTTCGACTTTCTCGACAGCGGGGCGCCCATGGGGATCACCGCCGGCGCCAGTTTCCTGGCCGAGTGCTCCGTGATCGCTCCGTCGATTCTGGTGGATGATCTCGAGTTGGAACGTCCGCAGGAGGAACAGACCCGGCCGCCGCTGGCGCCGCCCCCGCCGCTTCCATGAGCATCCTGGCCAGAGCCGTCTTCCGCGAGATCGTCTCGGGTGCGCTGCTGGGCACGGTGCTGTTCACCTTCGTGCTGTTCCTTCAGCGCATCGGGCGACTCTTCGAGCTGCTGGTGAGAAGCTCGGCCCCGGTGACGGAGGTGGCCTACCTGTTCGTGCTGGTGCTGCCGCCGGCGCTGGTGTTTACCCTGCCGGTGGGCGCGCTGGTGGGCATCCTGATAGGGTTGAGCCGCATGTCCGGCGACGGGGAGATCACTGGGATGCGGGCCGCCGGGCTGCCGGGGCGGCGGGTGGCGCCGCCCATCCTGCTGTTCGGGGCTTTGGCCACGGCGGCCACCGCGGCCTGCTCGCTGTGGTTGACTCCGCTGGCCATCCGTGAAACCTACCGCGTGCTCAACCGCCTGATCGCGGCGCAGGTGACGGCGGAGATTCAGCCGCGGGTGTTCGAGGAGCAGTTCGGGCCGAATACGGTGCTGTGGGTGGGCGACGTCATCTCTGGCCCGCGGGTGCTATGGCGCAACGTCTTCCTGGCGGACTTGCGGCCGCCCGAGGAGCGCGCCACCGGGACGCGGGAGAAGGGCGAGGGGCCGCGCATCACGCTGGCGCGGGAGGCCATCGCCGTGCCGGACGTGGCCAACGACCGGATCCAGCTTTCGATGCGCGACGGCAGCACGCACGAGACCGGCCGGGACCCCGGCGAGTATTACAGCACCCTGTTCCCGCGCGGCGACCAGACGCTGGAGGCGCCCCGCCCCAACGAGGTGCGCGCCCGCGCCTGGTCGGAGATGGACACCGTCCCGCTGTGGCGCGAGGCGCGCGGCTCCATAGACGCGCGCATCGAGCTGCACCAGCGGCTGGCCCTGCCGCCGGCATGTCTGCTGCTGGCCCTGGTGGGAATCCCGCTGGGGCTGTCCTCGCGCAAGGCGGGCAAGTCGGCAGCCTTTGTGCTGACGGTGATCCTGGCCCTGTTCTACTACACCGGGCTGATCACGCTGATCGGGCTGGCGCGCCAGGGGGCCCTCCCGGTGGAAGCGGCCGTGTGGCTGCCCAACGTGGTGCTGGCGCTGGCCGGCGCGCTGCTGGTGGCGCGGCTGGAGCGGCCCGGGCAGCGTGACCTGGTGGGCGCGGTGAAAGCCGGCGCCGTCTGCCTGGGGCAGCGGCTGCTGCGGCGCTGGGAGATGGCCCCGGCGGTGAGGTCCAACGGCGGGCGTCCCGGCCGGCTGCCCCTGTTGCCGCAAATCCTCGACACCTACATCCTGTCCGCCTTCCTGTTCTACTTTGGGCTGCTGCTGGCCAGCTTCGTGGTGCTCACCCAGGTGTTCACCTTCTTCGAGCTGCTCAGCGACATCGTCAGGAACCAGATTCCGATGTCCAAGGTGTTCACCTACCTGATCTTCCTCACCCCCAAGCTGATCTATGATTCCACCCCCATCAGCGTGCTGGTGGCGGTGCTGGTGACTTTCGGGGTGATGAGCAAGCACAACGAGGTGACCGCCTTCAAGGCCAGCGGGGTGAGCCTGCACCGCCTGACGGCGCCGGTGCTCATCGCCAGCTTCATGCTGAGCGCGGGGCTGTTCGCCTTCGACCACTACTACGTGCCCGGCGCCAACCGCCGCCAGGATGCGCTGCGCAACGAGATCAAGGGCCGCCCGGTTCAGACCTACCTGCGCCCCGACCGCAAGTGGATCTACGGCCAGGGGCCGCGGATCTACTACTACAAGTACTTCGATCCGGGCCAGGCGGTGATGGCCGGCGTCAGCGTGTATGAGCTTGATCCGGCGGCCTTCCGCCTGCGCCGGCACATTTCCGCCGAGAGCGCCCAGTGGGCGCCGGCGCTGCGCAACTGGGTCTTTTACAACGGCTGGACCCGCGACATCCGCGGCGCCGCCGACGTCAACTACCGCCGGTTCGAGACGGAGACTTTCCGCGAGCTGGACGAGCCGCCCAGCTACTTCCTCAAGGAAGTCAAGCAGGACAAGCAGATGAACTTCCGCGAGCTGGAGGTCTACATCCGCGAGCTGAGCCAGAGCGGTTTCGACACGGTGCGGCTCCAGGTGCAGTTCCACAAGAAGTTCTCGGTGCCGCTGTTCGCGCTGATCATGGCGCTGCTGTCGGCGCCGTTCGCCTTCCTCACCGGCAGCCGGGGGGCCATGGCGGGGGTGGGCGTGAGTTTCGGCATCGCGGTGGCCTACTGGGCGCTGGGGCAGCTTTTCGAGCAGGTGGGCAACGTCAACCTGCTGCCCGCCGCGCTGGCCGCCTGGTCGCCCGACGCCG
>VFZS01000543.1 GCA_016871095.1 Acidobacteriota bacterium | reverse complement strand
CGATCAGGGCTTCTGCCGGCGCGCCCGGCGCCGCAATTCACTGGCGCCAAGCGGCGATAGACCCACACTGGCGTTGGGCCTGGAGGCTGATCCGGGCCTATACTGGGTGCAGAGTGAAACTGAAGCAGAAGTTGACAGGGAAGTCGATTGCGCAACCGCCGCTGGCGGCCTCCCTGTTCGCGATGACCCTTATCGCCCTGCCCGCGGCCGCGCAGGACGGCCCGTGGAATCATCGCGTGCTGCTGGCCACCTCGGGCGATGGACTGAATTGGACGGTTCAGCCGCAAACGCTGGCTGAAAAGGCTTCGGTGCCCGAGCTGTTCCTCAGCCCCGCGGGGCGCCCGACCATCCTGTTCGTGGACGCCAGCGGCGCCCGCGAGGGTATTGGCGCGATGCAGCAGAACGCCGATGGGTCCTGGAGGCGTGTTGAGACGAACCTGCGTGAGGTGGACCCGAACGTGGTACGCCTCGCGGATGGCGGCTACCGGGCCTACGTCAAAGCGGGCCTGGACGGGGCCATGGCGGCCTATGCCTCCGGCGACGGACTGAACTGGCAGCCGCTCGGCGAAGTGTTTCGCGACGCGCGCTACCGCAACGCCACCGATCCCGATGTGTTCGAGACGCCCGAGGAGTGGGTGATGCTGGTCTCACTCGGGCCGAGGATGCTGCGGTGTACCTCGCAGGACGGGCTGAGCTTCGCGACCGACGGCACGGTGCTCGAACTGGGCGGGTCAGTTTCAGATACCGTGAAGATCCCCGGGGGCTGGCGCACGTTCTTCCATGTGAACGCCGACCCGCGCACCGGCGCGCGCATGCGCATTCGCTCCGCGTTCACGGCGGATGGCAAGATCTGGCAGGTGGAGGACGGCGACCGAGTGGTTGCGCCTCCCACGGGCCCCGCGTCGCTCGGCGTGGCCGACCCCGCGCCGGCGCAGCTCCCGGACGGCACGTGGCTGATGGCCCTCAAGTCGTTCATCGCAGCGGCCAGTCCGGGTCCTGTCCAGCCGGCGCCGTCAGGAGGCCTCGAGACTCACCAGGTGATGAGCGCCACCAGCGCGGACGGACTGAACTGGACCCGCGACGAGGGCATCCGCGTGGGGCGCGCGTCGGTGCCGTGCGCCCTCAATGACGCCGACCAGCGCGTGCTGCTCTACTTTGTGCAGCCGCCCGACCAGCCCGGCAAGCCGGAAACCGTGGCCTGCGCGGTCTCGGCCGACGGCATGAGATTCGAGCGGGAGCCGGCCTTTCAGATCGAAGGACTGAGCACGCTCAAGGCAGTGGATCCCTCGATTTTGAAGGATGAGGCCGGCCGGTTCCGGTTGTACTACCTGGCCTCCAATCACCCGGGCGACCCCGCGGCGGGGCCCAATCCGCACGCCATTCACCTGGCCCTTTCCGAGGATGGAATCCGCTTCCGCGAAAGCGGGTCCGTGTTCGAGTATCCCGACCTGGTGGACCCGGATGTTTTCCGCTTCGGGGACCAGTGGCTGATGTACGTGTTTGCGCGCAACGCCACCATCATCGCGCGCTCCGCCGACGGTATGCGGTTCGCATACGAGGGAGTGTTGTCGCCTCCGGGCTGGGGCACTACCGCTCCCGTGTCGCTCCCCGATGGCCGCCTGCGTCTGTACGCCTTCGACCAGCGCACGCCGGCCGGCAACGCGGTGCGCAGTTTTGTCTCGACAGACGGCATCAACTGGACCGCCGAGCCAGGCGACCGGCTCAGGGCCAACCCCGGTGAGCAGATCACCGATCCGTTCGTGATTCCCTGGCGCGGCGGCTACAAGATGTACTTCAAGACCACCGCGGTTACGCCGCGGTCTGCCCCGGGGCCGTTCGTCACCGGCCAGCCCGCCGACCTGGTGCTGGGGGCGAAAGGGTTCAACGACAGCGGCGGAGCGTCGCTGTTCAATCACCCCACCGGCCTGGCCAGCGACGGACGGGCGCTGCTGATGGCCGACCGCTGGAACAACCGCGTGCTCATCTGGAGAGCGGCGCCCTCCGCGAACACACCGCCCGACCTGGTGCTGGGCCAGCCGGACTTCACCGGGAACGACTCCGGCGCGGGCATGCACCAGCTCAACTGGCCCGGCAACGTGGCCATCACCCCGGACGGGCGCCGGATCGCCGTGGCGGATACCAACAACGACCGCGTGCTCATCTGGAACGAGTTTCCAGAGCGCAACGGCGCGCCGGCGGACATCGTGCTGGATCTGACCCGTCTGTCCGCGCCCGCGCCGAGCCCGGGCGGAATGCGCTTCAGTTGGCCGTGGGGGGTGTGGACTGATGGCTGGAAGTTCGCGGTGGTCGCCACACACGGCCCGGCGGTGCTCATCTGGAATTCCATCCCCGTGCGCGATAATCAGCCGCCCGACCTGGTGCTGCGCCCGCGCGCCGCCGGAACGCCGCGCAACATCACCAGCGACGGAGAGAGCTTCTTCGCCGTCAGCGACCACAACCACGGCGAGGCGAGCCGGCCGGGCACGATGGTGTGGCTCGAGTTTCCCTCCAGCGCGGAGCAGTCCCCCGCCTTCACCTGGCCCGAGTGGCTGAAAGGCTCGTTCACCGGCGATGGCAAGCTGGTGCTGGCCGGCATTCAATCCGTCTCCATATGGAACCGCGCGCCGCGCGACGCGCAGACGCGCCCCGACGTGGTTTTGAAGCCGCCGAGCTACCGCAACGGCGATGGTCCGGATGCGGTCATCGCGCAGGGGCGGCTGTACGTGTGCAACTACAACGGCAACAATCTGCTGGTCTGGAACTCGCCGCCGGAGCGTGAGAATCAGCCGCCGGATTTCGCCCTCGGCAGCGACCATCCGGAGCAGGACACCTGGGCCGAGAATTTCTTCATCCAGAACCCGGCGCTGGCGACGGACGGCAAGAGCCTGTTTGCGTCGTCGGACTTCGACCGGAAGCTTTTCGTCTGGCGCGCGCTGCCCGTTGAGAGCGGCGTCAGGCCGGACGTGGTCATCAACCTGCCAGAAGGGCCGTGGGACAACGCCGCGCACGGCGCCAGGCTGGCGCTGGCCGGCCGCCGCACGGTGTATCTGTGGCACAACCTGCCACTGAACGGGGAGCGGCCCGACGAGACGCTCACCAGCCGCATCGGGGGTGTGGAGGTGCGGGAACTAACCGGCGTGGCGATGGATGCCCGGCACTTCTATCTGGCGGACCGGCAGGCGAACCGCATCTACGTGTGGGACGGCGTCCCCGGGCCGGGGAGCCCGCCGAAGCTGGCGCTGGAGATGCAGAATCCGGGACGCATATCGAGCGACGGGAACTACCTGGCCGCCGCCCCCTTCGAGGGCCACGAGGTGCTGGTGTGGCGGGTGGACAGCCTGGGCCGTGACAACCAGCCCATCCGTCTGGAAGGCCGCGGACGGTTCAACCTGCCCGGCGACGCGCTGGCCGCCAACGGCCAGTTCTTCGTGGCCGATCGCAGCAACAACCGCGTCCAGGTCTGGAACCGCGTTCAGGATGCCATCGATGGCAAGCCGGCCGACGCCTTCCTGGGCGCGGCCGATGCGGATGACCGCAGCGCCGGACTCGGCCGCAACAAGCTCTTTATGCCCGGCTCACTGGCCCATGACGGCCGCAACCTCTGGGTGGGTGAATTCAAGTTCTCCACGCGCATCCTGCGGTTCAGCCCTCGGTAGCCGGCGGCGGGGACAGCACGGAGCCATGCCGGCGCGGTGGCACCCGGAAGCATGGAAATCCTGGGACAGCCCGGAGCCATGCCGGCGGGCCGGCACCCAGGAGCATGAAAATCGGGGGACAGGCCGGGGCGTCCACTGGGGGACACCCAAGCCTGTCCCCGATTTTCAAGAGAGGCCGAGGTGTCCGCGGGGGGACACCCAAGCCTGTCCCGGATTTTCAAGAGAGGCCGGGGCGTCCACTGGGGGACACCCAAGCCTGTCCCCGATTTTCAAGAGAGGCCGGGGCGTCCACTGGGGGACACCCAAGCCTGTCCCCGATTTTCAAGAGAGGCCGGGGCGTCCACTGGGGGACACCCAAGCCTGTCCCCGATTTTCAAGAGAGGCCGGGGCG
>VFZS01000542.1 GCA_016871095.1 Acidobacteriota bacterium | reverse complement strand
TCGGCGACGTCCAGGCGCCGTGCGGCTTCCTCGACGGCCGCCGTGCGATCGCCGCTCAGCAGCATCAAGCGCAGCCCCAGCTTGCGGCAGGCAGCCAGCACCTCGGCGGCCTCGGCGATCTGGTCAAGGGCCACCGTACGCACTCCGGCCAGCCGCTCCAGCGCCTCCGTTGAACGGATCAGGACTCCACTGCGCGCCGCGGCCCCGAGAGCCAGGACGTTCGCCAGCGACGCCGCTATCCCCATGGCGCACGGGCACGCCACCACCAGCACCGAAAGCCCAATCAGCCACGCGCGCCCCGGGCCCGCGGATTGCCAGTACACCGTCACCAGCGCCGCCAGGGCCATGGTGAGCGGCACGAAGGCCGCCGCCGCGCGGTCGGCCAGCCGTTCCATCCGCGACGGCGCTAAGCAAGCCTCGCCGCGCCACACTCGCGCCTGCGGGGGTTGCAGGCGAACCAGTCCCTCGAGCGCGCGCTTGCCCTCCAGCCGCGCGTTGGCTTCCAGCAGCCGCCCGGCGGTCACCACCAGCAGCAGCATGGTGGCGGTGTCGAAATACACCGCGGCTCTGCCTTCCAGCACCGCGACCGCGGAGTGAATAAAGGCCGCTCCGGCGCCAATGGCGATCAGGCTGTCCAGCGAAAACCGGCCGCGCCGCAAGTCACGCGCCAGTCCTTTCAGGAAAGGCGGCTCCAGCAACACCATCACCGGAACGCTGAACGCCAGGGCCAGGCCGCGCATGAGCGCGAGCACCGAGGCGGGCGTGTGCACCCGTACCCCAGGCATCTCCAGCGAGTACAGGAACAGGCTCAGCACCATGACGTCCGCGGCGAAGAACGCCGCCAGGCCCAGGCGCAGCAACAGCGCGCGGGAGCGCCGGGTCTCCGCGCCGGGCGCGTCGCCCGGCTGACCCGCTACCGTCGCCAGAATGGCGCAGCCCACGCAGCAGTAGGCGGGGCCCTTTTCGGGAGACCGGCCGTACACCGGCAGACCGCAGTGCGCACAGAAACGGGAGTTGCTTGGCCCTGCTATGTCTGCCACGACAGAAATTCCAGGAACCGCCGGGCGGTGCGGTCCAGGTTTTTGATGGATCCCCCGCCTTCCAGGACCGCGCACATCTCGTAGGCCACGTGGCCCTGGTAGCCGGCGTCGCGCAGACCCGCGAAGAACGCGGGGTAGTCCACTTGTCCCTGTCCCGGCGGCACGGCGCGCACCAGGTCCGCCTGCTGGCGCACATAGTTGACGAGCTGAGGCTCGTAGCGGAAGCGCGGGTGCAGCACGTAGTCAGCCACCGTCGTCCAGCCGATCCACGGGCCCACCGCCACCACGGCCTCCCGCAGCGCCGGTCCGGAAAGCCCCTGGAGAAACGGCGCCCAGGCGTCGAAGGCCAGTTTGAGATTCGGCTCGCCCACTTCCTTGAGCAGCCATAGCAGGGCTTCATGGTGTGCCGCCAGATCGTGGTGGTTCTGCAAGAGAAGCGTCACGCCGCAGCCCGCCGCCACTCGCGACGCCAGCGTCAGCCCCTTCACCAGCTCGGCCCATTGTGCGTCGTAGGAAACGCCGGAGCGTTCGTAGCCCGTGAAGATCCGCAGGCGCGGCGTCCCCAGGTCCGCCGCCAGCCGGCACAGCGTCTCGACGTAGGCCGCGTTCATCTCCGCCGAGGGAATCCCGGGGCGCTCGAGGCCCGCCGTGAAGTCGGTGTAGCCCATCAGCGCGGACAGCTCCAGACCCAGCTCGCCGATGCGCTCTTTCAGGGCCTGCCGCGCGGCTGCGTCATAGTCCAGCGGTGAGACATGTGGCCGCTTGGCCACCAGCGCCACCGATGGATACCCCAGCGCGACCGCCTTTCGCAGGAAGGCATCCACATCCAGCAGCGAGTGCCCAGGCCACGCCCCCGCATAACTCACCGAGTGAAGCACGGGGATGTACTTCATGCCAGCCCCCTCTCCTATTCTGACTCCTGACTCCTGACTCCTGACTCCTCGTCCACCTCGTACCCCCGCTCCGCGATCCGCGTCCAGATCACTTCCGCGGCCCGCCCGTGCAGCGCGAAGATCTGCCGCACCAGGTCGCAGACCGGCTCGAATCCCCGCTCGTAGAACACCAGGATCGAGGGACCGGCGCCGCTGAGCGCGCAACCCAGCAGCCCCGGCGCGCGCAGCCTGAGAATCTCCTCCAGCCCCGGGATAAGCGAGGCGCGGTAGGGCTGGTGAAAACGGTCCTCCAGCGCCGCGGGGAAGGCGCTCGCGGTGCCGGTGGCCAGCGCGGCGATCAGCAGCGCGGCGCGCTGCACGTTGAAGATGGCATCCTCGCGGGAATAGGACTGGGGCAGCACCGCCCGAGCGGTGGTGGTGGGAAGGTCGAAATCGGGCGCCACCACCGCCACGCCGAAGCGCGCCGGCAGCTCGAGGCGCACCGCGCGGGCCACCCCCCCGGAGTCGATGGCCGCCGCCACGATCGAGCCGAGCACGCACGCCGCCACATTGTCGGGATGGCCCTCGATGCGCGCCGCCTCGTCCAGGATGCGCAGCGGCTTCCAGTGCAGCCCCAGCAGCCGGTCGGCGATCACCACCCCGGCGGTCAGCGCCGCCGCGCTCGAACCCAGGCCCTTACCGATGGGGATCTGGTTGTCGATCTCCAGCTCGATGGGCGGCAGCTTCTCGCGTACGTCGCAAGCCACGGCCAGCGCGGTTTGCCAGATGAGGTTGTCCTCGCCCGCCGGGATCTGCTCCGCATCGCGGCCGCGGACGCGGATTTCGAGCCGCTCGGCCGCGCGAAAGCGGCACCGCAGGTAAATCCCCAGCGCCATCCCCAGCGCGTCGAAACCCGGACCCAGATTGGCGCTCGAAGCCGGGACCCGCAGCGTGCTCCAAGCACTGTGGGACATGCTTCAGCTTGTCCCGAGCGTGATCTTTCGCCCCTCCCGGCAGGAGCCGTACACCGCCAGCACGATCTCCAGCGCGGCGTAGCCGTCCTCGCCCGAGATGGGCGGCTTATCACCCGCCTGGATGGCGTTGCCGAAGGCGCTGAACTGCCGCTCGAACGGGGCCAGCGAGATGGCCATGGGATCGGAGGAGCCCGACATTACGTCGCGCGCCACCGGCGCCGGCTCGCCCGCGTCGTCCTGCACGTCCCAGGTGGTCAGCCGGTCGCCGGAGATGACCGCCGCGCCCCTGGTCCCGTGTATCTCCATGCGCTCGGTATAGCCCGGCCAGAAGGCGGTCGAGGCTTGGATGACGCCCGTGGCGCCGTTGCTGTACTTGAGCAGCGCGCACACCACGTCCTCGGATTCGATCTTGTGCAGCGCTCCCAGTTGCCAGTAGCCGAACACCTCCTGCACCGGGCCGATCAGCCAGCGCAGCACGTCCACCTGGTGGATGCCCTGGTTGATCAGTGCTCCGCCTCCCTCCACCGCCCAGCTTCCCTTGATGGGCCGTGAGTAGTATTCCGCCGAGCGGTACCACTTCACGTACGCGTCGGCTTGCAGGATCTTGCCCAGCCGCCCGTCCCGGATGGCCTTATACAGGAACAGGCTGGAATCGTCGTAGCGGTGCTGGCTCACCACTCCCAGCGGAATGCCCGCCTGGCGCGCCGTCTCCAGCATCGCGCGTGCGGTCTCCAGGTCGGTGGAAATGGGCTTCTGCACCTGGATCGGTTTCTTCGCCTCCGCGCAGATTTCCAGCGGCTGGAGCCGGAAATCCGGGAACGTGCACAGGTCCACGAAATCGACCTGGGGATGCCGGCACACCTCCTCGTAGCCGTCCACAAACTCCGCGCCCCACTTATCGGCGAAGCCACGGCCCGCGGCCGGGTTGATGTCGGTGCACACCGTCACCTGGTAGCCGATGTTCTGGTACGCCTGGGCGTGCTTGTGCGATATGGCGCCCGTGCCGATCAGTCCTACACGCAAGACAGGATCCTCCTTCCTTGAATCTCGCAGTATAGCAACTGAGCATGTGGTTTGTAGCCTGTGGCTTGTAGCGGGTGGAGAGTCCCCGCCGCAAGCGGCTCGCTACAGGCTACATGCTACTAGCCACACACCTCTAGCC
>VFZS01000541.1 GCA_016871095.1 Acidobacteriota bacterium | reverse complement strand
CAGCGATACGGTCGCGGAGGCCATGTCCGCCGAGCCGGGCTGGCGGCCGTTCTTGAATCGTCAGCTCGCGCTCCAGGAACGCGGGCGAACCGTCGTCCGCCGCCATTTGCAGAGCCGCCGTTTCGCCGCGCTGCGGGCGAAGCTGGGCCGGTGGTTGCGCATCGAACTGCCGCAGTTTGCGCGCAGCGAGCCGCCGGCCGGTTTGCGGCCTTTGGCGGCGAAGGCGCTGGCCAAGAGTCTGCGGCGGGTCGAGAAACGCGGGCGGCTGCGTCATTCCAACCGGACCGAGGACCTGCACCAACTGCGGATTACGCTCCGCCGCGCTCGCTATCTCGGCGAGTTCTTCGGGCGCGTTTTGGGACGCCCTGTTCCCAGGATGACGAAGCTCATCCACAGGACCGAGCGTGTGCTGGCCGAGATTCACGACATAGATACCGGCTTGGCCCGGTTCCGACGCTACGGCGCAACCGCCCCGCGGCTGTTGATGAGACAGTTGGAGAAACTGCGCAAGAAGCATCTGCGCGCCCTCGGCCCCGCTTGGAAACGTTTCGCGAAAGCCAGAGCGAATACATAATAAAGTCCGGTTGCCTTCAGTTTGCCTTCAGCTTGCCTTCAGCTTTGACAAGCTTGGCGCGGTTCGCTAGTTTCAGCGGCGCTTTCCGCGGGAGCTGATCCCGCGTGACTGCCCGATAGTGTAATGGTAGCACAGCAGACTCTGGATCTGCGCGTCTAGGTTCGAGTCCTAGTCGGGCAGCCAACTTTCTTGAAGGAAAACGAAGGGTTTCAGGAAAGGCTGGCCGCAGCATCCCGCTGAGTAGTCCCGTTTGTATGCCCACCGCTGAAAAAATCCGGGCTGGAAGTCTGCCGGGACGGGGCGCAGGGATGCGCGCCGGTGGGCGTGCGGCGAGTGTGTCGGCTGCGGGGTTCGCTCCTACAACGGCCCGCGGTGCGCTGACGTTGGCCGCTGGCGCGGTGATCGGGCGCGAGGTGGGCAAAGCTTCCGGCCGACGCCTGACGCGGAGCGCAGCGGCGCCAGTGACGGCGGCTGCGGGCGCGAGTGGCGCGGTGTGAAGGTGGGCGCGGTTGTGACGGTGCGAGGCGGCAGGGGCGAGCGGAGCGGGCGACGCTTCCCAGCCCACCTTTGGCCGGCCGGGGGTGGGTGTGTCGGCGTGTGTGAACCTATGGGTGTCTTCGATTTTGGCGAATAGCCGACGAGGCTTGACTCGGCGGATGTTGCGAATGAGCCGACTACAGCGACAATGTGACCTTTCTGACTTTGCCACTCTTGCCCGGAAACTCTTCAAAGAGCGACTTGATCATCGCAGGCATGACTTCGGGGAGTTGACCAGAACTGCCGGTGCTGCTCACGGTGGCCTCATACAGGACTTTCAGTTTTCCATCCGGCGAGTTTTTTTTCTCGGCGATGATGAGCTTCAGATAACGAGTGTGCTGCGTGATGGACTCTGTCTCGTATCCTGTTATGCCGTATTTTGGGGTGTATTGAGTCGTGGCATGGAAATTCGCAGAGTTTCCTGTGGCCGTGATGTGGCCAGAGGTGTGAGACGACGAAACCCCTGTTTGTCCATAGACGGGGGACGAAACGATTTTCTGCGACGGGCCGCTGATCCCGTAGGCAAAACCAACTGTGGCCGTTGCCTGATCCGCAGGCGCTTCTTGGACACCGTGAATTCACGGGAACGGTTAAGGTCATGGGGTGGCTGTAGTTAGCAGAATTGACTGGACATCTGCTTCCAAACTTTTCATGCTTCGCGCATGAGAAATCAGCCCGTTCTGCCTAGCGCCGACCAACAGCAGCGCCTCGATGGCATCCGCGTCCGTCTCTTGGACTCCGACGATCTGGCCCGCTGCTACCAACTCCTCGACCAGCACCATTATCTCGGCTCCCTTAAACCCGTCGGCGAGCGTCTCCATTACGCCGTCACCGACGCCCACGGCCACTGGCTCGGCGTGCTGGTGTTTTGCGCCGCCGCTCGCCGTCTGCGCCCCCGCGACCAATGGATCGGCTGGTCCGACGAACAACGCCGCCGCCGTCTGCCCTTGGTGGTCAACAACGCCCGCTTCCTTCTCCTGCCCGATCAAACCTTCCCCAACTTGGCCTCCAAAACACTGCACCTCGTGCTGGCACGCCTCAGCGACGACTGGCTCGCCCGCTACGCTCATCCCGTGCTGGTCGTTGAAACTTTCGTGGACCCCGAACAGTTCTGCGGCACTCTCTACACCGCCAGCGGCTGGCAGGAACTCGGCCCCACCGACGGCTGCGGCCGTCACGCCCGCGACTACTACGTGCGCCACGATCGGCCCAAGCGCCTCTTCTGCCGCGAACTGTTCCCCAACGCCCGCCGCAGTCTCCAAGCCGAACACCTGCGTCCCGCCCTGGCCGCCGTCGAAGCCAAGGCGCCGCCGCGACCCACACAAACCGCGCGCCAGTGGCGCAGCCTGATCGAACACTTCCAAGCCGTGCCCGACTACCGCGCCCGCATTGGTTTCTATCCCCTTTACAGCCTGCTGGCGGTGGTGGCCGCCGCGCACCTCGCCGACGCCCCGCGCGGACAAAAAGACCTCGCTGCCTTCGCCGCCCGGCTCTCCCAGCGCCAGCGCCGCACCCTGGGCTTCCGCAAAGACCGCCACAGCGGGCGCTATCCCGCTCCCAGCCAACCCACCTTCTGCCGGCTCTACGCCCAAGTGGACGCGCGGGCTGTGGAGGCCGCGGTGCTGGAGTTCCAGCGCCAACTCCGCGGCCCGCCGCCGCCCGAAGACCTCATCGTGCTCGACGGCAAACAACCACGGCACACCGGCGGCCAGCGCGTGCTCACCGCCGTCACCGTGCCGAGCCAGCACTACCTGGGCAGCGCGATGGTGGCAGGCAAGACCAACGAAATTCCCGTGGCCCGCGAACTCTTCCCGCGACTGGAACTCGACGGCCGCGTCGTCAGCCTCGACGCGCTGCACACCCAGGCCGACACTGCCCGCGCGCTGGTGCTCGAACACGGGGCCGACTACCTCTTGACCGTCAAAGCCAACCAGGCGGCCGTGAAAGAAAACATTGAGCGTCGGGTGGATCCGCCGCCGGCGGCGTTTCCCCCCTGAGCCGCCTGCGACGCTGGCGCGCACCGTCGAGCGCAACCGGGGCCGACCCGAAACCCGCACGCTGCAGAGCGCCCCCGTGACCGCCGAGGCGGTGGGATTCCCGCTGGCCGCGCAAGCCGCGCGCGTGCGGCGCGAAGTGGCCGGTCAGGCCCCTGTGACGGTGGGGCTGTTGACGAGCCTGCCGCCGCAGCGACTGGATGCGGCGCGCTGGCTGGCGCGCAACCGTCAAGCGTGGGGCATCGAGACGGGGCTGCACGCGCGTCTGGACGTGTCGCGGCGAGACGATCAATGCCGGTTGCGGCAGCCCAATGCGGTGTGGGTGCATGGGATGATGGCGCGGCTGGCCAACAGCCTGATGATGGAATGGCGGAGCCACCAGCGGGCGCCGTCGCAGAAAACCACGACCGACTTTGCGGCCTGGATGGCCGCCGACCACGGCCGACGCGTGCTGCTGGCTGTCACCGCCCGCCGCCCCAACCTCAAAACAGCTTCGTGAATACGCCGTGCTGAATCCGTTACAGGGGAAGAAATCGTTTGACCTTCCGAACTCCCGGCGCGAGACTCGCGCCACACATCAGCCAAGGACCATGATCGCAACAGCCGAGTTTGAGTTGTGTTTCCAGCGTCAGGGTGTCAGGACGGACGCGACAGCGGAGCCTTGTCTGCTCCCCATCGAGATTGAAAGTTCGGGAACGACGACGGAAAAAGGGAAAAGCAAGACGGGCACTAAACAAACTGTGATCGGGCTGCTGAGTCTCATTTTGCTGTCAACGCCGCTGACGGCAAAGGCGGATCAGTATGGCGATTTCACCTACTCGTCGAATGGCTCGGCCATCACCATCACCGGCTACACCGGCGCCGGCGGCTCGGTGACCGTCCCCAGCACGATCAATGGCCTGCCGGTCACCGGAATCGGGAATTGGGCGTTCTGGTCCATTATTACGCTGACCAG
>VFZS01000540.1 GCA_016871095.1 Acidobacteriota bacterium | reverse complement strand
AGGCCGAGCTTATCGTGGCGGCCTGCGAGCATTCTGTGGGGCGGGCGCCCACGCCCGCGCACCGGCCCCCAGGCCGGTGCAGGGCCGACCTGGGGGTCGGCCCGCGGCTCAGGGGAGCCGCCCCACTGCTTTGCGTGCGGCCACGCCCCTCTGTAGTGTCGTGGGCTGGACGCTTCTATCTGCTGCATCGGCGCGCGGTTCAATTTCTGACGCTGACTCCGTGGGGCAGGCCGTTTGGCCTGCCGTCGGTGGACAGGCAAAACCGTTTGCCCCACGGCTGGGTGTACAATTGGAACGACCCGGGGCCAGGAGGGAAGCCGCGGGCACGTGTGCTGCAAGCTGGGGGAGGCCGCCATGTCTGATTTCGCCTTCATGGAAGCGCTACTAGCCGGGGGCGGCGAGGACGCGCTGTCTAGTGAAATCCGCCGCGACATGCGAGACAAGTCGTCGCCGCTGGATCTGATGAGTCACTACTTGAACGAGATTCGCGGGAGTGTCGCCAATGAGCCCGCGGTCTACCGGAAGCTGGGCCGGCTCTTCGAAAAGGGGCGAGCGCCCGAGCGCCTCGAGGGGCATTTCTACGGCGTCACGCTCGGCATCCGGTCAGGAGACCTCAGAGGGGTTTTCGGGCTGAGGGCCAACCTGCTCAACTACCTTTGGGGCACGCTGCTGGCCAGTCACCCTCCCTGGGTAGGCAAGGGATTCACTCCGGTGTCCCAGGATGCCTCCGCTTCCCCTCCGGTCTTTTCCGGGATCAACTTCTTCCGAGAAGCCAGGACCTCGTTTCTTACCACGCTCAGTGTCCGGGTCTTGACGGTGATACTCAGACTTACATCGGCGCCGCCTGAGGAGCACCGGGCCTACGGCTGCGACCGCAAGGGCGGGCGCTTCATTGCACAACGGGCCAAGTCGGTTTCTCCCGGTCTGGGGCACAAGGATGTGTTCCGGCTGGACTACCGCCAGACGTCCCTGAACAATCCCTTTCCTTTCAGGCACCTGATCGACGAGATCGTTGAGATCAGCGAGGGTCTTTATCTCGGTCCGCTTCTGTTTGCCACCCAGCGCCTCACCGAACCCTATGATCCCTCGCTGCCCAGCGAGGAATACGGGTATGCCAATTTCGGCTACTTCCTGTTGATGGATGACGGGTGGAACAACCAGCGGCGGCGCCTCTTCCCCTACACCGAGGACACGGCGGTCACCAAGCATAGCTACATCGACTGGGCCAGCACACCGAAGTTCACCCAGTTCACCTTCGCCGAGCCGCCCCAGGGCAACTGTAACGACCCCCTACTCGAGGAGGTGAAGAGAGACAAGCAAGGCAAACAGACCATCCTTGACCTGCTCAAGTTCTATGCCGACGGTCTGGCCGCGGACCCGGATATTCATTCCCCTTACTTCGCCAGGCTGGGCGAGTTGTTCAACCGCGGCCTCGCGCCCCGCAAGATGGACGGCTACTTGCACGGCGCCGTGGTCGCGTTCCGGAACTCGGGGTACCTGGGGCTATTCGGTGTCAACTCGCTCAACATGCTGTGGCCTCTGGCGCGACAGTTTTCCCCCTGGACGGGGAAGACCTTCGAGCCAATCGAGCTGTCCAAGTTGCAGCAGATTACGGATGGTTTCGAGCAGGATGCCAGCGTGGCGTTTTGGGGCTCCAACACCTACGCCAGCCGCACGGACAGCCAGAGGCTCTCCATCCAGGCCATGCGACTGGCCAACGTGGACATCGTGGCGGCCACCGAGGAGGAGGCGCGGACGCGAGGGTACGACCTGAAGAGCTTCTTCCTCATCGGCAAACAGGTTTGGTCGGTCAACCCCGATAACGGCCGCAAGAGTGTGTTCCAGTTCAACTACCGCTGGCCGCGGCTGCGAACCATGCCGCCCGACAACTACTGTGTGGACGAGCTGGTCCAGATCGCGGAGGGTCTGTACCTCGGCCAGCTCGTCTACTCGACGGCCTTACTGGAGACGTACGATCCCCGGCGGCCCGCCTCCGAGTATCACTACCGCAATTTCGGCTACTTCCTGCTGATGGACGAGGAGTGGTATTCCCGCAAGCTCGAGATCCGCTTCGACCTGACGCCTACCGAGGAGTAGCAGGGCGTTCAGTACACCGTCAGTTCCGCCGGGGCGCCTAGGCCGCAGCCCAGGCGCCTGGCGGCGGAAGCCTGGTGGGCGACTACCTCGAGGTAGCCGCTGCTGCCCTCGATCAACCGCAACTCGCCCAGGGGGCAGTCCGTGAACGTATTGGCCGTCTCGGTGACCTTCTCGGCCCCGATGGCCAGCACGAAAGGTCTCGTTTTTACAGTGGGAAACTCGGAAATGTGAAAGTTGGTTATGAGGTTTCCGAAGCGGTCGATCTTCAGCACGGTTCCCGTCCAGAACCGCCTCCCGGTCCGCACGGGGTTGTAGAAGTCCAGCCGCGCGTAGTTGTCGATGAGCTTGCCCAGCCGCGCGGGAGGCACGCCCTTGGCCACGTGCGCCGCCACCGGCGCGAAGATGTCCCGCCCGTGGAAGGTCTGGCTGACCGGCTTCAAGAAGTACCGCTCCGCGGTTACGTGCCTCACGCGGTGTTTCTCCCGGGCGAAGACCATCGAGAGCACTCCGTTATCCGGAGCGACGAAATTCTGCCCCGCGGCTTGCACCAGGATGGGCCGCCGCGAGGTCCCCACGCCCGGGTCCACCACCACCACGTGCACGGTCTTGTTGGGGAAGAAGCGGTAGGCCTCGGCGATGGTGAAGCCGGCCTCGGGGATCTCGAAGGGGTGGATCTGGTGGTTGAGGTCCACGATCTCCGCCGTGGGGCAGATACGAAGGATGACGCCCTTCATGACGCCCACGAAATGATCGGCCAGGCCGAAGTCGGTGGTCAGGGTGACGATGGTACGGGGCATTGAATGTTAGGATAGACCAGGTTCCGCATGTGTGTCTTCTCGCCTCGATGAGGGAGCCGGATGTGATCGCAGTGGCCATGAGTGGCGGCGTGGATTCCTCGACCGCTGCCGCGCTGCTGGTGCGCCGCGGCGCGCGGGTTTCCGGGTTCACCATGCAGCTCTGGAACCGGCAGCGGCTGGCGGAGCTGCGCGGCGACCAGGCATCCGGGCGCTGCTGCTGGCTGGAAGATGTCTCGGACGCCCGCCGCGTGGCCCAGCGGCTGGGCATCCCCCACCAGGTGGTCAACCTTGAGGGGGAGTTTGAGGATGCGGTGGTGCGGCCCTTCGTCGAGGCGTACCTGGCGGGGCGCACCCCGATTCCCTGCACACCCTGCAACGACGTGGTGAAGTTCGAGCGGCTGCTTGACTTGACGACAGCCGCGGGCGCCGCGCGGCTGGCCACCGGCCATTACGCCCGCGTGGAGCACGATGAGCGTAGCGGCCGCTGGCTGCTGCGCCGGGCGGTGGATGAGGCGCGCGACCAGACCTACTTCCTGTTCAAGCTGACGCAGGAGCAGCTTGCCCGCATCGAGTTCCCGCTGGGCGGCTACACCAAAGCGGAGGTGCGCGCTATGGCCCGCGAGTGGGAACTGCCGGTGGCCGGGAAGGGCGATAGCCAGGAGATCTGCTTCGTCCCTGGCGGCGACTACGCCGGCTTCATCGAGGCGTATCTGCGCGAGCAGGGCCGCCCGCTCGGCGACCTGAGCGGCGAGGTCGTCACCACCGGGGGCCGCCCGCTCGGCGGGCACAGCGGCTATCACCGTTACACCGTGGGCCAGCGGCGCGGTCTGAATGTGGCGGTGGGCGAGCCGCTGTACGTCATACGGACGGAACCCTCCACGCGGCGGGTGGTGGTCGGCGGCGCCGACGAGCTGCTGCGCGACGAGCTGACGGCGGAGGGGGTCAACTGGATCGCGTTTCCGCAACTGGAATCCGAGATGCGGGCGCGGGTCAAGATCCGCCACCAGCACGCTCCGGCCGAGGCCACGCTTCAACCCACCGAAGATCCGTCGCGGGTGCGGGTCCGTTTCGAGCAACCTCAGCGGGCCATCACCCCTGGACAGGCCGCGGTTTTTTACGACGGGGATGTAGTTTTGGGCGGCGGCTGGATATCCTAAGGGTTTGAAACGTCGCTCTGC
>VFZS01000539.1 GCA_016871095.1 Acidobacteriota bacterium | reverse complement strand
CGGCAAACCGGGCGAGGTCACGGTGACGCGCCGCCTGTTCCGGTCGGGCGAGAGCGAGTACCTGGTCAACGGCCGGCAGGCACGGCTTCGAGACATCCAGGACATCTTCCTGGGCACGGGCCTGGGACCGGAGTGCTACGCCATCATCGAGCAGGGCCGCATCGGGCAGCTTCTGAGCTCGCGGCCGCAGGACCGGCGCGCGGTAATCGAGGAAGCCGCGGGCGTCTCCAAGTTCAAGCTGCGGCGGCGGCTGGCCGAGGCGCGGCTGGAGGGCGCCAAGCACAACCTCGAGCGGGTCTTCGACATCCTCGAGGAAGTGGGCCGTCAGGCCAACTCGCTCAAGCGTCAGGCCGCCAAGGCCCGCCGCTACGAAGAGCTGAAGCGGGAGCTGACGTCCCAACTGCGGCGCGTGCTGGCCGGGCGCTTCCAGATGCTGGAGCGCGAGACCGCCAGGATCGCGCTGGATCTGAACCTGGCCGCCACAACCGCGCAATCACTGGCCGGGGAAACCACCGCGCAGGAGCAGGAATACGACCGCCGCCGGGCGCTGGGCTACCAGACCGAATCCCGTTTGACCGAGGCTCGCGAGAGGCACGCCGGGCTGAACCTGGAACTGGAACGGGTGCGCGGCCGGTTGGATTACCAGCGGCAGCAGATTGGCGCCATCGAGCAGCGGCTGGGACAGGCGCGCGCGGAGCAGTCCGAGCTGGACGGGCGCGCCGGAGTGGTCGAGCAGGAAGTGGAGGCGCAGCGCCGGGATGTGGCGGAACTGGAGGCGCACGCGGGGAGCGCGTGCGAGCGGCTGGAAGTCCACGGCCGGCGGCGCGAAGAGCTGCGGCTGGAAGTGACGGGCAAGGAGCAGGCGCTGGAAAGCTCGCGCCAGCTCATGCTGCGCCTGTTGGGTGAGGCTTCGGATCTCTCCAACCAGTTGGCGCACCTGGACCAGTACCTGGCGGGCGTGGAGCGGGACCTGGGCCGGGCGCAGAAGGAAGACCAGGCCGCCAGCGCGGACATCGAGTGGCTGGAGGCGTCCCGGACGGAGCTGTCCGACCGGCTGGCCATGCGGCAACTGGAACTGGAGTCGGCCTCCGAGCTGCGCGCCCGGGTCGAGCAGGACCTCTCCGCGCGGCGCACCGAGCTGGCGCAGGCGCGGCGGCAAATGGACGAGCTGCGCGCCGAGTGCTCACGCATCCGGGCGCGGCGGGATTCCCTCGAAGAGATCCTCTCGCACCGCGCCTACACCACCGAGTCGGTGAAGCGGCTGTTCACCGCCATCGAGCGGGGGGAGGCCACCGGCCTGAAACCGGCGGGCGTGCTGGCGGACTTCGTGGACGTGGAGACGGCCTGGGAGAAGGCGGTCGAGGAGTTCCTGCACGAGGAGCTGGAATACATCGTCGTCGAGAACTGGGAGCAGGCCGAGGCGGGCATCCACCTGGTGCGCGCGGGCGTGGACGGGCGGGCCACGTTTCTGGTGCATCCCAACGGCGACACCGCGGGGCGCCAGCCCCTGCCTGAGCCGGACCAGGACGCCGGCCTGGTGGGGCCGCTCGGAAGCGTGCTGCGGCTGACCAACGGGATGTCCAGCCCGGCTATGGAGTTCCTGCCGCGGCTGGCCCGCTGCTACCTGGCGGCGGATCGCGCCACGGCGCAACGCCTGGCGACCGAGTATCCGCATCTGCATTTCCTGCTGGAGGACGGCGTCTGCTACAACGGCCGCACGGTGAGCGGCGGGAAGAAGTCCTCGGGTGGTCCGCTGGCGCTCAAGCGCGAGCTGCGCGAGGCGAAGGCGCAAACCCAGGCCCGGCAGAAAGAGGCCGCGGAGACCGCCGCCGCCATCGAGGCGCTGGAAGGCGAGATCGAGGACCTGGAGGCGGAGCTGGAGCGGCTGCGCGGGCTACAGCAGGAACAGGAGAAGGAGAAGCTGGCGCTGGATCACGAGATGCGCAGGCTGGCCGAGGATCTGGCGCGGGCCAGAGCGCGGCTGTCGGTGGCGCGGCTCGAGCTGGAGCGTCTGGGCCGGGAGCGGCAGGTGTCCGAGGAGGAGCGCGGACGCAAGCGGCAGGCCCGGGAGGCGCTCGAGCGCACGCGCCAGGAGCACGAGCAGGCGTCGGCGGCGGCGCGGGAGGAGTTGGAGGCGCTGAAGTCCGAAGCGGGCCGCGTCGCGGAGGAGCATGCCGCGCTACGGGCCGAGGTGGCGGGCCTGGAGGAGCGCCGGCGGGCCGTGGATGCGGCGCTGGCCAGGCTCGCCTCACAAGCCGCTGAGATGGCCACGCGGCGGCGCGAGATCGCGGCGGAGCTGGAGAAGCTGGAGGCCGAGCGGGCGCGCCTGACGGCGGACAATCAGGCGCTGGAGAGCCGGCTGGCCGGGCTGACGGACAGCCTCGCGGGCGCGCAGCTCGAAGTCGAGCGTCTGAGCGAAGAGGAGACGCGGCTGCGCGCCGAATTGGCGGCGCTCGAGGAGGCGCTGCGCGAGTTGCGCATCCGCATGCAGGAGGCCCAGGAGCGGCGGGCGCAGATCCAGGTCGAGCTGGTCGAGCGCCAGGCGGAGCTGAAGTTCCTGGACGAAACCAGCCGCAAGGAGCTGGGCGCGCCAGTGGCCGGCCTGCTGGCGGAGGCTGGGGAGACACCTCTGGACGACGAGGCGCTCGCCGCCGCCGACCAGCGCTGCCAGGAGATCCGCGCGCGCATCGAGGCGCTGGGGCCGGTCAACCCGCAGGCCCTCGAGGAACACCACGAAGCCCAGCAGCGCTACGATTTCCTCAACACCCAGCGGCAGGACCTGCTGGATTCCATCCGCGACACCGAGAAGGTCGTCCGGGAGATCGACGTCGAATCGCGCCGCCGCTTCAGCGAGGCCTTCGCCGCCATCAACGTCCACTTCCGGGAGCTCTTCGCGACGCTGTTCGGCGGCGGCAGCGGAGAAATGCGGCTGACCGACGAGGAGAACGTGGCCGAGTCCGGCATCGAGATAGTGGCCTCGCCGCCCGGCAAGCGGCTCCAGAACGTGCTGCTGCTGTCGGGCGGCGAGAAGGCCCTCACCGCGCTGGCGCTGCTGATGGCCATCTTCAAGTTCCAGCCCAGCCCCTTCTGCATCCTGGATGAAGTGGATGCCCCGCTGGACGATCCCAACATCCAGCGCTACATGCGCCTGCTGAGCGAGATGGCCTCTCAGACGCAGTTCATCCTGATCACCCACGCCCGCCGGACCATGGAGGCGGCGCAGACGCTCTACGGCGTCACCATGCAGGAGCCGGGCGTTTCGCGGCTGGTGTCGGTGCGGCTGGACGAGGCACCCGCGCCGCCCCCGCCGCGGGCCGCCGCCGTGCCCGAGCTGGCGCGGGCGTGAGTGGGAAACACGCGGGCTGTCCCCGGTTTTACTTCCCCGCCGGCTTGGCGAAGCGGGCGTCCTCGACGGCGACGTTGTTCTCCAACCCGGCGATCTTGATGATCATCTCCTGGGGGCCGGCGATCTGCTTCATCTGGTGAGGAGTCTTCACGCCGTCCCGCTCGCGGTAGTCCGACAGGTCCGTTTGTGCCTCCACCTCGCCCTGCGGAGTAGTGCGCCGCTGGACCATGCGCACCGGCAGGAACGTCTCCGCCTCGATGTAGCGGATGGTGGGTTTGCCCTTCGCCGGGGTCAGGATGACCATGTAGGTTTCTCGCTCGCCGACCTTCTCCTTGCCGGCCAGCTCCACCTTGGGAAACAGCTTGCGCCAGTCGGCCTGGTCATCGAAGACGCAGTCGGCCAGGACCTCTTCTCGTTCCGCGCCCTCGAAGAGGCGGAAGCCCTGGTCAGGGCGGTCCTCCCAGGCGGTCTGGCCGTCGCAGCTTCGGCGGAGCTCGCCCCAGCCCTCGATGCGAACGATGACCAGCCGCTTGTTGGGGGCTTTGCCTACCACCTCGAGGGCCCCGAGGACGCCCTGGCTGGGAATCTCCAGCGTGCCCTTGGCCGCCGTGCTGGTGATCTTCTCGATGGCCTGACGGCCTCCGGCCGCCTCGACGGATTTCTCCAGCACTTGCTCGGCGGTCAAGGGCTGCTGTGCCCAAACCGTAGTAGCGAAGGCGCTCATCAGCGCCAGACGAGACAGTCTCATTCCTCCTCCTTACTCTTAGTCG
>VFZS01000538.1 GCA_016871095.1 Acidobacteriota bacterium | reverse complement strand
GTGGGTGAGCTTGATGTAGGGATAGGTCTTGTCATCCCTTAGCAGCACGTTGAAGCGCGGCTGCCACTGCTTGATGAGGTTGTTCTCCAGCGCCAGCGCTTCCTTTTCGTTGTCCACCAGGATGTACTCGAGGTCGCGCGCCTCGGCCATCAGCGAGCCGGTCTTGGGGTCGGCCAGTTGGTCGCCGGAGAAGTAGTTGCGCACGCGGGCGCGCAGGCTCTTGGCCTTGCCCACGTAGAGCACTTGCCCGGCGGCGTCCTTGTAGAGGTACACGCCCGGCAGGGTGGGCAGTTGAGCGGCCTTGTCGCGGAGCTGCATGGGCGCCCCTATACTAGAATTGTGGCACGCCTGCTTGGCTTCGCTGTGGCGCTCGCGCTGCTGGCCGGACCCGCGGTCGCGCAGCGACAGAAGCCCGCCGAGCCCCCCGAGGAGGACGAGTCCCTCATCCCCAGGGAGTATTCCTTCAATCCCCTCCAGGCGGAGAAGGAGTTCAAGGTGGGCGTGTTCTACTGGCGCAAGGGGAGTCATCGGGCAGCGGCGCGCCGCTTCGAGGAAGCCACCAAGTGGAACCCTGGTCTGGCGGAGGCGCACCTGCGGCTGGGAGAAGCTCGGGAGAAGCTGAAGGACCGCAAGGCCGCGCGCGAGGCTTACACCAGATTCCTGGAGCTGGCCCCCGAAGACAAGCGCGCCGCCGATATCAAGCGCCGGATGTCCCGGCTGGAGAAGGCCGCTTCCGGGAGCGGCGCATCGCCGCCAGGATCCGGCGAAAGCCCTGCTCCCAAGCCGGAAACAGGTCCACGAACTGCACCTCCCGGCTGATGCGCGCGGGCACGCGGCACTCCTCCAGGCGCACGGGAATGAGAAAGATCTCCTCCGGCGGCAGCCGCCGGGCGCAGTCCAGGGCGTAGCGCAGCTCGGACTGGAACCAGCCGCGCTTGCCCACGGCGCGCCGCGAGAAGCAGGCCACGAAGAAGTCCGACACGTCGATCGCCTCGTCGATGGCCCGCGGCCAGTTCTGCCCCGGCAGCAGCTTCTTGCGGTCCATCCAGGGGGCGTATCCATGGCTGAGCAAGTCCGCGTAGAGCCGCGCGGCCGCGGCGGCGTCCTCCTGCACGTAGGCGATGAAGACCCTGGGACAGGCCTCGGAAACAAACTCGAAGCGGCCTCTCGCGGATGGGCGAAACAGACCCAACCCGTCGATTTCCACCTGGCCGCCGTGCTGGAGACAATGCCGGACCACCGCCGCGACCTCGGCGCTGGAGGGACTGGAGGGTCTGTTCATCGGCTTCCGTCGGCCGGCTTGTCGGCGGCCTCCTCGGAGTCGAACCGGAAGGTGGGCGTTTTGCCGGGCAGGAAAACACCCAGCCCGGGAAACCGGACGGCCTGGCCCTTGCGAAGGCTCTTGAGGATGGCGTGCACCACGCGGTCGAGTTGGTCGGCGGCGTCCGGCCTGCTAAGGTGCGCCCGCCGGGCCAGATGGGCCGCCAGTTGCCGTTTTCTCATGCCGGTTCCATGCTACCAGCAGGTCGGGCCCAAGTCGGCGGGAAGGGCCGGGTGGACGCCGCCGCGATTTCCGTCAAGTAACTGAAACCACAGGGCCTTGCAGCACTGCCGCGGATCTGCGCTGCGCCGGTGACCCGAAGACTGACTCCCATCGGCCCTGGAAAACGGTAATCTGAGAGAAGAGGAGTTCCCATGAGAAAGGTTGTGTTGTCTGCGTGTCTGGCTGTCACCGCGGCGCTGGCGCAGTACAAGCTGGAATCCGCCGGCGCGCCGCCCGCCGATCTGACGCCTGCCCTCCGCGAGGCGCTGGCCAAGGAGGGCTCCCGCGTGGTGGCCCCCGAGGGGAAGCCCTTCTGTGAGATCTGGCTGCTCAGGAAGGCTCCCTCCGGCCCGGAGACGACGGAGCAGAACGTGAGTCTCACCACCATCCCGCACGGGGCCCTGGTGGGGGTGATCCGCTTCCCCGCACGGGGCGCGGACCGCCGCGGGCAGGTGGTCCGGCCGGGAGTCTACACCTTGCGCTACTCCCACTATCCGGTGGACGGCGCCCACCAAGGAGTCGCTCCGCAGCGCGACTTCCTCAAGATCATCCCCGCCGCCCAGGACACCGACCTGAACGCCACTCCCGGCTACGACGACCTGGTCAAGATGAGCAACGAAGCCTCCGGCACCTCGCATCCGGCGATTCTGGGCGTATGGAAGCGCGAAGGCGCGGGGGGCCCCCCGGAGCTCGTGCAGGACGGAGAGGACTGGATCCTGCGGGTCATGCTGGGTGACGTCCCCGTGGGCATCCTGGTCGTAGGCATCTTCCACGGCTGATCCGGCCGTCACTTCATGCGCCCGCTTCAATACACCACGCCCCACGGCATCGCGGTGACCCGCACGACTACGCGGGTCCCATTCAATCGCGGGATGAAACACCTGCTGCTCGAGTTGGACTCGCACCGCGGCTTCTACCTCTCCTCGGGATACGAGTATCCCGGCCGCTACTCCCGCTGGGACATCGCCTCGCTGCGGCCGCCCCTGGAAATCGTGGGCTACGGGCAGCGCCTGGAGTTCCGCCCCCTCAACCTGCGCGGCGAGATGCTCGCCCGGATGTTCCACGCCATTCTGACCTCGCATCCCCACTGGGAGTCGCTGGAGCTGGCGGGCGGGGCCTTGCGCGGCCGCCTGAAGCCGCTCCCCGACCTGTTCCCGGAGGAGGAGCGCAGCAAGCAGCCATCGGCGTTCTCCATCCTGCGCGCGCTCATACAGGAGTTCCGCCACCCCAAGGACTCGCGGCTGGCGCTGGTGGGGGCGTTCGGCTACGACCTGCTGTTCCAGTTCGATCCCATCCGTCTGCGCCTGCCGCGCGAGGGCGCCAAGGATCTGCACCTGTTCCTGTGCGACGACATCTGGTTCATGGACCGCAAGAAGGAGCAGATCGACCGCTACCAGTACGACTTCGACTGGGAGGGCCTCTCGACGCTGGCGCTGGACCGCTCCGGCGAACCGGCCCCGCTGGCGCGTTACCTGGAGCCGGCGGAGATCACTTCCGACGTCACCGCCGAGGAGTACATGGCCAACGTGGAGACGGTGCGCCAGGGCATGCGCCGCGGCGACTACTACGAGGTAGTGCTGCGCCGCACCTTCCGCACGCCATACGCGGGCGGCCCGGCCGCGTTGTTCACGCTCATGCAGCGCCACAGTCCCAGCCCCTACGAGTTTCTGCTGCAATTCGGCGACGAACAATTGATCGGGGCCTCGCCCGAGATGTTCGTGCGGGTGGAGGGTGACCGCGTCGAGACCTGCCCCATCTCCGGCACCGCCCGCCGCACCGGCGACCCGCTGCGGGATGCCGAGAACATACGGGCGCTGCTCAACTCGGTCAAGGAGGAATCCGAGCTGACCATGTGCACCGACGTGGACCGCAACGACAAGTCGCGGGTCTCGACGCCGGGGTCGGTGAAGGTAATCGGCCGCCGCCTCATCGAAGCCTACGCCGGCGTCTTCCACACCGTGGATCACGTCGAGAGCACCCTCAGGCCGGGCTTCGATGCCCTGGACGCTTTGCTGAGCCACATGTGGGCGGTGACTGTGATGGGCGCGCCGAAGAAGGCCGCCGCGCAGGCCATCGAGGACCTGGAGCGCGATCCCCGCGGCTGGTACGGCGGCGCGATCGGCATGATCTCGCTCAACGGCGATCTGAACACCGGCATCCTCATCCGCACCATCCACCTGCGCGACGGCATGGCCTGCTTCCCGGTGGGGGCCACCCTGTTGTACGACTCCGTGCCCGCCAGCGAGGAGGAGGAAACGCGGCTCAAGGCCACCGGGTTCTTCCGCACGCTCACGCCCCCGGCGCAGCCGGCGCCCCCCGCCCGGCGCGGCCCCCTGGCCGGCGAAGGCGTCCGGCTGCTGCTGGCCGACAACGACGACTGCTTCATACACACTCTGGCCAACTACGCGCGCCAGACCGGCGCCGAGGTGGTCACCTACCGCGCCGGTTTCCCGCCGGAGCTGATCGAGCGCGTCAATCCGGATCTCATTCTGATTTCGCCGGGCCCGGGCCGTCCCGCGGATTTCGGCGTGCCCGGCCTGGTGCGGCTAGCCGCTGAAGCGGGCATTCCAGTGT
>VFZS01000537.1 GCA_016871095.1 Acidobacteriota bacterium | reverse complement strand
GGTGATAGGCGGCAAGTACTTGCTGAAGCCGGAAGGGGACCGTCCGGCGTCCACTTACAAGCACGACGTGGAGATGTTCGTGAAGCCTGTGGCGCAGCACCCCATCGTGGCGGGCCTGGGACCGATACACATCCGCGACGAAGCCTACAAGGGCAAGTGGATCTCACCCAAGGTGCAGGTGCTGCTCACTACGGACCATCCCGACGACGACGGCCCGATCGCCTGGATCAGCCCATACCAGAAGTCGCGGGTGGTGTACATCGAGCTGGGGCACGACCACTGGAGCCACCAGCATCCCGCCTTCCGCACCCTGGTCAAGCAGGCCATCCTGTGGGCGGCGGGGAAGCTGGGGAAGGACTGACGCCTCGTGACCGACCGCCGTGAGTTCCTCCTCGGCACTGGCGCGCTGGCCGCCGCTGGGTTGATGCTCGGGCAAGCGGGCCGGCCCGCGCCGGACTCGGCAAAGAAGATCCGCCTGGGCGTGGTGGGCGGCGGGTTCGGCACGCAGTTCTACTTCAACGAGCACCCCAATTGCCAGGTCACTGCGGTCACCGACCTGCGCGCCGATCGCCGCCAGAAACTGCGCGATACCTACCGCTGCGACACCGCCTACGACTCGCTCGAGGAGATGCTGCGCCGCGAGAAGAACCTGGACGCGGTGGCCATCTTCAGCGGCGCGGTGGATCACTGCCGGCACGTCGAGGCCGTCATGCGCCGCGGGCTGCACGTGCTCAGCGCCGTCCCCGCCTGCTTCACGCTCGAGGAGGCGGCCCGGCTCAAAGAGATCAAGGAGAAGACCGGGCTGCGCTACATGATGGCCGAAACCAGTTGCTACCGGCCCGGCTGCATCTACGCGCGGAACCTGTTCCGCCAGGGCGGCTTCGGCGAGATCTTCTACAGCGAGCTGGCCTACTACCACGACCGCGGTGAACTGGACGAACTCATAGCCGACAAACGCTCGCGGTTCTACGAGCCGGACGGGCGCCGGAGCTGGCGCTGGGGCCTGCCGCCGCTGCACTATCCGACCCACTGCCTGGGCTTCGTGGTGGGCGTCACCGGCGAGCGGGTGAAAAGCGTCTCCGCGCTGGGCTGGGGCTCGAAGCACCCTTATCTCAGCGAGAATCCGTACCGGAATCCCTTCTGGAACGAGTCGGCCCTGATGGAGACCAACCGCGGCCACATGGTGCGCTGCAACGTCTTCTGGCTGGTGGGCGAGGACGGCGAGCGCGCCCAGTGGTACGGCGAGAAGGGCACGCTGTACATGGCCAACGGCGGGCTGCACGGCGACGTCTGGCGCGAGCGTATGGCCAAGGCGCGGCCGCTGGCCTACCCCAACTACCTCGAAGACCCCATGCTGCCGCCGTCGATGCGGCACGGCAGCGGCCACGGCGGCAGCCACGCCTTCCTTGCCGCCGAGTTCATCAACGCGCTGGTCGAGGACCGCGAGCCTGTGATCAATGTCTACGAGGCGCTGGCCATGACAGCGCCGGGCATCGTCGGGCACCAGTCGGCGCTCAAGAACGGGGAGCGGCTCAAGGTGCCGAGCTTCGATCCGGCCTGATACTTCACTGCACCTCGCGGAAGAGAGCCACGGTTTCGCGGATGAGCTGCTCGGCGGCGCCGGGGCCGTAAGGCGTCCGCTCGACCTCGTAACCGCCGAAGGCGTATTCCTGGCGGGTGGGCAGGTAGTCTCCGCCCATACCGTTCGAATATCCGCAGAACATGGTCACCGGGAAGGGCGACGCCCTTCGTACTGCCATCCCGATCTCGGAGAAAGGCTCGCCCGGCATGGCCACGATGGCCACCTCGCCAAGGCGCAGAATCTGCACTTCCACCTTGACCGGCGCGGGGTCGACGGTTCGCTGGTATTGAGCCAGGAGGTCCCGGCAGCGCCGCCAGCGCGCCTCGGCCTGGTGCACCTGGTGCGGATCGGCGCCGGTGCGGGCCGCCTCGACCTTGGCCTGTGAATCAGCCACGGCCCGCTCCATCTCGGCGAGGTCCTCTGCGGTGAAACGGCGCGGAGGGAGACTGAGCACCCGGCTGGCGAAACGCAGCGTGGCATCGCGCGGCCCCGCCACGCGCCACGGCTGCCGGGCGATGTAGGCGGTGGACTCGACGAAGCCTTCGAAGCGCGGCTCGCGCCGGGAGGTCTCCACCTGAAGCGCCAGCGCCGCCACCTGATGACCGAGGATCGCTCCCAGCCGGTGCGCCACGGCCAGGTCGCCGGTGAATCCCTCGATCGGCCCTTGGTCGCCCGCGGCGCCCTGGAAGAAGAGGCCCTTCGCGCCCGGCATGGACTGCTCCACCACCTGGCGCGCCGCGCCCATCCAGTCCGGCGATACGAGCTGGTTGTCCCAGGCCAGCACCGTGCCATGGCAGGGGTAGTTGAACAGCACCGCCAAGGGCCGCCCCTGCGCGTCGTCGATGCGCGCCACCACCAGTTCGCGGTCCACAAAGCCTTCAGGGTTCGTGCCCACGCTCGCCGGCCGCCCCGCGGCGGGCCGCAGGCGGCGGTTGATGTTGATGCTCCCTGTACCGCGCGCGCCGTGGATCCGCGCCGGGACGAGGCGGGCATTGGCCTCGACGATCGCGCTGACGATCTTGTCCGCCATACCGCGCCGGTAGGCGGCGTACCGCGCGATGTACGGCTTCAGATCAATCCCCACAGGACCCTTGCCCGGACTGACCGCCGGACCGGCGTGCGTGTGCGACGCGGCCAGGCGGATGTGTTCCACGGGGATTCCCGTGGCCTGCGCGGCGCGCCGGCGGACGTCGTCCAGACCTCCCACCGAGATGGTGTCGATGTCCACCAGGGCGAACTTCCGCTGGCCGTCGGAGACCACCAGCGCCGTGGCGTACATGCCCACCGGGTCGGCGCCCGCGGCCTCCACGTGCGTCTGCGCGCCCCAGTTCATCTGCGGGATGCCGGCGGGCGGCGTGATGTCCACGCGGGCCACGCCGGCCAGAAGCGTGGCCGCCAGAGCACTCGTAGTCAGTAGCATTTCGAAAGCAGCCCTCCATCCACCACCAGCGCCGCGCCGGTCATGAAGGACGATGCGTCCGAGGCCAGGAACAGCGCGGCCTCGGCGACCTCGCGCGGCGAGGAGATCCTCCGCAAGGCGTATTTGGAGGCCACCTCCTGGAGCAGCGCCGCGGGGTCGGGCGCCGCGTCGAAGTACTCTTGCGCCATGGGTGTATCCACGTCGCCGGGGCAGATGGCGTTGACGCGGACGCCCTGCGGGCCGTAGGTCAGCGCGGCCGCCTTGGTCAGCGTGATCACCCCGCCCTTGGCCGCGCAGTAGGCCGCCAGCTCCGGATCGCCCACCAGACCCAGCACCGACGCGATGTTGACAATCGCGCCGCCCCCGCCGCGGATCATCTCGGGGATGGCGTACTTGCAGCCCAGGAACACGCCCTTGAGGTTTACGCTCTGTAGGCGGTCCCACTCCTCTTCCGTGGTCTCGACCAGTTTCCGCACGACCTGTATGGCGGCGTTGTTCACCAGGATGTCGAGACGCCCCCAGGCGCCGACTGCCGCGCCGGCCATGGCCTCCACTTCCATGGCGCGCGAGACGTCCGCGTAACAGAACCGCGCTTCGTACCCCGCCGCCTGGATCGCCGCCGCGGTGGCCGCGCCGCTCTCGCGGTTCCAGTCCACCACCAGCACCTTGGCGCCCTCTTCGGCGAACAGCGTGGCAATGGCCTGACCGATGCCGCGCCCCGCGCCGGTTACTATGGCGACTCTACCGTTCAATCGCATGACTTCCTCCCTCCCCGCGAACCGGGGACAGGCACCACCGTCCACCGGGGGACGGGTGTGCCAGTCCCCGGTCACCTCCGGCGCACCTGCTCGAGCGCCTCCGCCAGGCTCTTCTCGATCAGCGCGCACATCTCCTCGAGGTCCGCCTCCTCGGCGATCAGCGCCGGCGCCACGGCGAACCACGTGGGATCGATGCGCATGATCAGCCCGTTGGCCAGCGCCGTCTTCTTGAGGGCCTGGCCCAGCTCGGGGAACGGCTCCATGCTGGCCGTGCCCCGCACCAGCTCAACGCCCAGCAGGACGCCCTTGCCGCGCACCTCGCGCACCACGCCGTACTGCTTGAGGCCCTCGAGCCGCG
>VFZS01000536.1 GCA_016871095.1 Acidobacteriota bacterium | reverse complement strand
CAGGTCGAAGTCCCGCCCCAACACCATGGGCGTCGAGACGGTGAGAAAATAGCCCGGACTGACGGCGTTCCATTCCACGCGGATAACGCCGCGCTGTGGCAGTTCGCGCCCATCGATCTCGTTCACTCGGTCAACCAGATAGAAGTGGTCATCCACCGGGCGCACCACCGAGGCGCTCGCCGCCCGCACGCCCCGCAGGCCTTGCAGCCGGCGAAGAACTTCACGATAGACCGCGTCGGCCCGGTCACTTGGGTATCCCGCGAGCTTGGCGTCCACTGAGAACATGAGCACGTTTTCCCGGTCGTATCCCACATTCACGCTCCACAGCTTCTGGAGTGTGCGCACGAAAAGCCCGGCGACCGTGATCAACACGACCGAGAGCGCAACTTGCGCCACAACCAGGACCCGGTTCAGGGCGTGCGAGGATCGGCCGGTCTGGCGCCCACCTTCCATCATGGCGGGACTGGCGGCGGCGCGCGTGCTGCGCACCGCCGGCGCCAGGCCGAAGAGAACCCCCGTGACCAGCGACACGACGGCGGTGAAGCCGAAGATCCGCCAGTCTGGACGGACGTCGAGAAGCCCCGGCGAATCGCCGCCGGAGATCACGCGCACCACCGCCTCGCCGCGCCACCACGCCAGCGGCACGGCCAGGGCGCCGCCGATCAGCGCCAGCACGAGGCTCTCCGTGAGAAGCTGCCGCAGCAGCCGGCCGCGACTGGCTCCCAGGGCCTGCCTTATCCCGATCTCCCGCGCCCGGCTGGAGCCGCGAGCCAGCAGCAGGTTGGCCACATTCGCACACGCTACCAGCAACACTATGCCAGCCACGCCCGTCAGAAGCATCAACGGGAATGCGTAGCGCTCCCGCAGACCGCTGTGTGCGCCACGTGCGGCCGACTGGAGCATCAGGTGATTCTCACGAGCGAAGCGCTGCACATTCTCCTGGTTGCGGAGTTCGGAAACCGAGAGTTGCTCCGCCAGCGCCTGGCGCTGAATCACGTCAAGCTCGGCCTGCGCCTGCTCGCGCGACACCCCTGGACGAAGCCGCCCCGCAATCAGCAGCCAGCTCGTGAAGAACTCCCTCCACCGCGTCTGGTCCGGCTGGAGACGATCCAGGGTTCGGAGCGGGACCCATAGGTCGGGACCGCCTCCGACCGAGATATCCGAGAACTCAGGCGGCGTCACGCCAATCACCGTGAAGGCGGTCTGGTTGATGGTCACCGCTCCGCCGATGAGGGTGGGGTCGGCCCCGAAACGGCTGCGCCAGTAGTCGTTACTGAGAACCGCCACCGCCGCGTCCGCCCGGTCTTCGTCCGCCGCGAAGAAGCGGCCGTACTGCGGTTTGACTCCGAGCACCGAGAAGAAACTGGCGGTGCAGGCGTCGGCATACGCGACTCCGGGCTTCCCTCGGAAAGCCACGTTCACGCGCCCCAGCCCGGTTTCACCGAAGATGCCCGCCAGCGTCTTCGACTGCGCTTGGAAGTGTTCGAACTGCGGGTAGGAGAACCACCCGTTCCACTTGCCGGCGCCGGTCTCCCATAGCGGCAGACTGTTCACGAACTGCACCAGCCGCTGCGGATCGGCCACCGGCAGGAGGCGCAGGAGCAGGGCATTCAGCAAACTGAAGATCGCGGTATTGGCGCCGATCCCGAGGGCCAACGACAGCACCGCTACAGCCGTGAACCCCGGGCTCTTACGCAACATGCGCAGGGCATACCTGAGGTCCTGTCCGAGCCGCTCCAGCCAGCTCCAACCCCACGTCTGCCGGCTGGCTTCTCTTGCCAGCGTCACATTGCCGAACTCTCTCCGGGCGCGGCAGGCGTCCCC
The DNA here is from genome assembly GCA_016871095.1 of Acidobacteriota bacterium. Classification (GTDB taxonomy): domain Bacteria; phylum Acidobacteriota; class Terriglobia; order Bryobacterales; family Bryobacteraceae; genus VFZS01. The sequence continues at coordinate 2,317 of VFZS01000536.1, read as the reverse complement.
CAGTTCCTGGGTCTTCATCTCCAGGTGCGCCTGCATCTCCTCGTCCAGCTCACGGTCGAAGCGCGAGCGGCGGAAGAGGATGCGCAGCTTCCGCCAGAACGCTTGCATCTAGCCCTCCGCTGGCTGGATCACCCGCGTGATCGCCTCGACCACGCGCGTGAATTCCGACACCTCGGCCGCCAGTTGCTTCCGCCCGGCGGGCGTGAGCCGGTACACCCGCAGCCGGCGCTTCGGGCCGCCCTGGACCCACTCGGCGCTGACCAGGTCCTTGATCAGCAAGCGTTGCAGGGCAGGGTAGAGCGACCCTTCCTCGACCCGCAGCACGTCCTCCGACACCTGCTGGATGTACTTGGCCATCCCATAGCCGTGCGTGGGGCCACACCGCGCCAGCGTCTTGAGAATCAGCATTTCCAGCGTCCCCGGCGGGATCTCGGTCCTGGATCTGTGTGATACCATAGATTTCCTATGGATAGGTTGCCATGGGTGAGCGGCCCTGTCAAGACCCAGCCGCGCCCGCCGCGCTATCTTTGGATAGAGGGTGCAATCATGCGGCGACTGAAACTGATCCTGGTTTTCCTGCTGCTGGCGGCGCTGGCGCTGGCCGCCCCCAGGTCCAGACTGAAGCCCGGCTTCAACATGTTCAGCAAGCAGCAGGACGTTGAGCTGGGCAAGGAAGCGGCCACCGAGATCTCCCAGCAGGTCACCATCATCCACGACCCGGAACTGGCCGGGTACCTTGATCGCCTGGGACGCAAGCTCGCAGTGCAGCGCGACGCCGGCGATCATCCCTACACGTTCAAGCTGGTCCATGACCAGTCCATCAACGCCTTCGCGCTGCCAGGGGGCCCCACCTTCGTGCACACGGGCCTGGTGCTGGCCGCCGAGAACGAGGCCGAGCTGGCCGGGGTGATGGCCCACGAGATCTCCCACGTGGCCTTGCGTCACGGCACCAATCAGGTGACCAAGGCCATGGGCTTCCAGATTCTGATGGGGGTCGTTGGCGGGGCGGTGGGCGACGAGTCCCTGTGGCGTCAGCTCGTACAGGCAGGCGCCGGATTCGGCGCCGGCTCGATATTGTTGAAGTACTCCCGCGACGCCGAGAGGCAGGCCGACCTGCTGGGCGCCTACATCATGGCCGGCGCCGGCTACGACCCCGTCGAGATGGCCCGCTTCTTCGAAAAGCTCCAGGCCGGGGGCGGCTCGCGCGGCCCGGAGTTTTTCTCCAGCCATCCCAAACCCGGCAACCGGGTCAAGTACGTTGAGGACGAGATCCGCGGCATGCGCCGCCCGGCGTACTCGCTCGACAACGCCGAGTTCCTGCGCTTCCGCGACCGGGTGCGCGCGCTTGGGGATCCCCCCGCCAAGCCTAAGCCGCCGGAGCGTTCACGCGCCCGATGAGCCGCTGGGAGGCCATTCTCTTCGATTTCGACGGCGTGCTGGCCGATAGTGAGCCTGTCCACCACGCCTGCTGGGCCGAGGCCCTCGCTCCCCACGGCATCGACCTCGACTGGGAAACCTACCGGAACCACTGCGTGGGGTTGTCCGACCGCGACCTGGTCGATTTCGTCGCGGCCCGCGCGGGCAAGGAGGCCGACGCTGACCGCCTCTGGGAGGAGTACCCCCGCAAGCAGGAGCTTTTCCGCCAGCGAGTGCTGGCTCAGCCTCCCATCTCGCTGGAGGTCATCCGGCTGCTCGATTCGCTGGACGGCTACAAACTGGCCCTTGTCAGCTCGACCAGCCGCGCCGAGCTTGAGCCTGTTCTGTACCGCGCCGGAATCCTCGAGCGCTTCCAGACCCTGGTGTGCAGCGAGGATGTTACGGCCTTCAAGCCCGACCCTGAACCGTACCGGTTGGCGGCCGCGCGTCTGGGCGTGCATCGTGCCCTGGTGGTGGAAGACTCCGAGGCAGGGCTGGCCAGCGGCCGGGCGGCGGGCTTCGAGGTGCTGCACATCCCGGAGGCGGGACGAATGCCGGAACTCGTCCGGGCCAAGCTCATGGCCAACTTCCGATAACAGATACCCTGGAGACCGGGGAAGGGCCGGTTAGCGGCGGTCTCCGGAGCGCGCTTTGGCGGCGGCGCGGGCCGCCTCACGCGGTATCTCGCACCGCCGGCACCGGCAGTAGCGCCCAGTGACGTGCTGGATGGTGCGTGGCCGCCCGCCGCGCCGGTTACGAACACATGCCCGGAGGACACGGGCGGCGGCGCTGCGCTTCGACTTGGGGCGACCAGTGCGTAGAATCCGGGCTGCCAATGCCCGAGAAAAGAGGGCAGCCCGCATGTCCTGATTCAAACAGAAACCACGATACGCTGTCAAGC
>VFZS01000535.1 GCA_016871095.1 Acidobacteriota bacterium | reverse complement strand
GTCGGAATCCACAGGCTGATGCTGCCCGGGCTGTGCCCCGGCGTGTGCAGGATCTCCAGTTCCGTGGATCCGGCGCGCAAGCGCGCGCCGTCGCGCGCGTGGGCGTCGATGGCCGCCCGCACCGGGGCTTCCATTCCCAGCCAGGCCGCCTGCGCTTCGAGATGCTCGTATATTTCGAGGTCGTCCGGATGCATCCACACCGGCGCGCCGGTGGCCGCCTTCAGCTCCTGTAACCCGCCCACGTGGTCGAGGTGCGCATGGGTGACCACGATACCGGTCACGCGCAGCTTGTGCCGGGCCAGCGCCGCCAGGATCTCGTCGGCCTGGTCGCCGGGGTCGATGACCAGCGCCTCACGGCTCGCCTCGTCGCCCAGAATCGAGCAGTTACACTGGAGCAGGCCTACCGGCAGGATCTCATGAATCATATACTTTCAGTATCGCTCCCCATGATCGGTGTTCACCCAGGCTACCAGGCGCTGCGCGAGGGCGCGGCGTGGCTGGACCTCACAGGTCGCGGCTTTCTCCGTGTGACCGGCGAGGACAGCGCGCGGCTGCTGCACGCGCTGTGCTCGAATCACGTCGAGCAACTCCGGCCGGGTGACGGCTGCTACGCGTTCATCCTCAACGCCCAGGGTCACATCCTCGCCGATGTCCACATCCTCCGGCGCGCGGAGGATTTCCTGCTGGACACCGAGCCGGAAACCGCGCGCTTCGTCTGCCAGCACCTCGACAAGCACATCATCGCTGACGATGTCTCCCTCGAAGACCTCACCGCGCAGAGCGCTGTGCTGGCCATCGAGGGCCCGCGCGCAGCGGCCGTACTCGAGGCCTTGAGCGCGCCGCGTCCAAAGATCCTCTGCCAACACGCACCCTGGGAAGATGCCTTGGTGGCCCGTCTGAGCGTCACTGGCTTGCCGGGCTGGCGTGTTTTCGCGCCCCGCGAACGGAAGGACGCCCTGGCGGGGCAGCTCGAAGAGGCCGGCGCTGTTCCCGCCGGTGCCGAAGCCGTCCGCGTGGCGCGCCTGGAAGTGGGGAAGCCCCGCTGCGGCGAGGACTTCACGGACCAGCACCTGCCCCAGGAGACCCAATTGCTCCACGCCGTGCACTTCTCGAAGGGCTGCTACCTGGGCCAGGAGATCGTCGAGCGCATACGCTCCCAGGGCCATGTCCGCCGGTTGCTGATGCCTCTGACGGTGGACGCCCCCGAGGCACCCGCACCCGGCGCCAAGATCCTGGCGGGCGAGCGCGAGGCCGGCGAGATCACCTCCGCTGCCTTCTCCCCGGCCCTCGCCAAGGCGGTTGCGCTGGGCTTCCTGCACCACGATGCGCTGGCCTCCGGCGCGCGGCTCACACTCGATGGCGCGTCCGTGGAAGTACGTTCCGCCAGGCCCCCGGAGTGCTGAACATGAAACCCCTGGCTACTCTGCTGTTGGTGGCGGCCGCGCTGGCCGGCCAGCCCGCGGACTTCTTCCCCATGGCCGTCTGGTACGGCGGCGGCAAGGCCCGCGCGCCCATGCTGGAACCCGCGCCGCGCGCCAGGCAGGAAGCCTGGCGGCGCGACCTGCGTCAGATCAAGAGCCTGGGCTTCAACTCGATCCGCTGCTGGATTGACTGGGCCACGGGCGAGCCCGCCGAGAAGCAGTACCGCTTCGACACCGTGGAGATCCTGCTCGACCTGGCCGCCCAGGAGGGACTGAAGGTTATTATCCAGGTATACATGGACGCCGCGCCGGACTGGGTCGCGAAGAGGTTCCCCGAGGCGCGCTTCGTCTCGGCCGGCGGGCAGGTGATGCATCCCGAGTCGGCTCCTGGATACTGCACCGACCATGCGGGTGTCCGTCAGGCGGTGCTCGGGTTCTACTCGGCGCTGGCCGGGCGCGCAAGGCGGAGTCCAGCTTTCCTGGGCTGGGACCTGTGGAGCGAGCCCCACGTCATCAACTGGGCCACCGCCACCTATATGCCCAACGCCGAGTTCTGCTACTGCCCTTCCTCGGTGCGCCGCTTCCGCGGCTGGCTTCAAGACAAGTACGGCACGCTGGAGGCTCTCAATCGCGCCTGGTACCGCCGCTTCGAGAACTGGGAGGAGGCGGAGCCGAACCGGCTGAGCACCATCCTCTCTTACAGCGACTACATCGACTGGCGGCTGTTCATCCGCGAGAAGCTGGGCCAGGACCTGCGCGACCGTTACCAGGCGGTCAAGCGCGAGGCTCCCAACCACGTGGCCACCTCGCACGCCGCTTCTCCCAACCTGTTCACGTCGCCCCTGGCGGGCGACGGCAGCCCCGACGACTGGATCATGACCCGCCAGGTCGATTACTACGGGACCTCCTTCTACCCCAAGCACTCCTACCCGGTGGGCCGCGATCCTGAGTTTCGCGGCGCGCTGCTGGATTTCGCCCGCTCGGCGGCTTACGGCGCGGGCCGCAACGGTTTCTGGGTGGGCGAGTTGCAGGGCGGATTCGGAACGGTGGCGCTGAACGTGAGCGGCACGGTGACGCCAGAGGATCTGCGCATCTGGACCTGGAGCGCCATCGCCCGCGGCGCCAAGGCCATCAACTACTACGCCTGGTATCCCATGAGCTCGGGCTATGAGTCCGGCGGCTACGGCTTGATCAACCTGGACGGAACCATCACCGAGCGGAGCCGCGCCGCCGGGGCCGTCGCCCGCCTGGTGGATCAGCACCAGAGGCTGTTTCTGGAAGCGCGCCCCGCGCCCGCGCAGGTGGCCATCGTCTACAACCCGCTGGTCTACATGGTGGGCGGGCGCCAGAGGCCCGTCACACCCGGGCCGCAGAGCGAGGTGGCTGGCATCGAGCGCAACTCGATGCTTGGCGTATACCGGGCGCTCTTCCCCGCCAACGTGCCGGTGGATTTCATCCACATCAACGAGCTCTCGGGCTCCGCCTCCCGCTACAAACTCATCTACGTGCCCTTCCCGCTGATGATCCCGGAGAAGTCGGCGCAGCAGTTGGCGGAGTACGTCCGCGCGGGCGGGGCCTTGGTGTCCGAGGCGCGCCTGGGATGGAACAACGAGCGCGGCTGGGCCTCCGAGATCATCCCCGGATTGGGGTTGCACCAAGTGATGGGCTGCCGCGAGGCGGCGGTGCAGACCGTCGCCGGCCTGCGCACGGAACTCCGTTGGGAGAGCACCGAGTTCCCGGGCCTCAAGCCCGGCGAGAAGCTGCCCGGGCGGCTTTACGAGGAAGTACTCGAACCGCTCTCCGGGCAGGCCCGCGTGGTGGCCCGCTGGGCGGACGGCGCTCCGGCGGCGGTGGCCTCCAGCTTCGGCCGCGGCAGGACGCTCATGCTCGGCTCGTATCTCGGCGCAGCTTTCGAAGGGCAGAAGGACCCGGCGTTGCAGCGCTTCTTCACCGCGCTGCTCGAATGGGCGGGCGTCGAGCGAGCCTTCGAGGTGGCGGGCGGCACAGTCGAATTGCGTCTCCTCGAATCCGCCCGCGAGAAGCTGCTGTTCATCTTCAACCACGAGAAGCAGCCGCAAATCCCCCGGATCAGGCTGCGCACGCCGGCCGGTGAATATGCGGTTACCGACCTGGCCACCGGGGAGCCCGTGGCCGCCGCCCGGGAAGCCGGCTGGTTGAGCGTGCAAACACCGCTGCCCTCGGAGGGTGTGCGGGTGTTGCGCCTGACCGCTCGCTGAGAAGGTGTGAAAGAATCGCCAACAGGCTGGAAAGCCTATTCCACTGTGCGCGCAAGTGCTTTCATTGCCACGTGGAATAGGCGTTCTTGCCTGTGCCCGCCCGCCGTGAGGCGATTCTCTCACACGTTCTCACGCTCGCGGCTCGGTTGATGTCACGGTTGGGTTCCGCGGAGAGACCATCACCTACAAGAACCGCTGGGGCACCAACGTGATTGAATTCACCCACAAATACCCCGGTGACGCGGACTACTGGCTGGTGCCGCCCGAGTACCTGCGTTCGCTGGACCAATCGGGCACCCAATACGTCAGCGGACTTCGCGCGGAATACTACACGCTGGAGGGCCAGCTCCAACTAGTGGTGTGCGGCGAAGGTCCCATCCATGCGGGCTGGTCAGGGCAGCCACCGACCTACACCTTCTACCAGAGCCAGCCCGGCCTGTGGGCGGGCGTCTATACATCCGGCGACAGATTCGAAGAGCGATTGAGCGGG
>VFZS01000534.1 GCA_016871095.1 Acidobacteriota bacterium | reverse complement strand
GTCCGACAGGTCGTGGGTGGTCAGCAGGATGGTGGCGCCGTAGTCCCGGTTGACCTGGCGCAGGAAGGCCCGGATGTGGTCCTTGGCCACTATGTCCAGCCCAATGGTAGGCTCGTCCAGGAACAGGAGCGGCGGGTTGTGCAGCAGCGCGGCGGCTATGTCGCAGCGCATGCGCTCGCCCAGGCTCAGCTTGCGCACCGGCGTGTGCAGGTAGCGGCCCAGCTCCAGGATCTCGTCGAAGCGCCGCATGCGCTCCGCATAGTCGGTGTCCGAGACCCCGTAAATCCGCTTCAGCAGCCGGAACGACTCCACCACCGCGATGTCCCACCACAACTGGGTGCGCTGCCCGAACACCGCGCCGATGGTGCGCGTGTAGCGCGCCCGCTCGCGAAACGGGACAAACCCGTTGGCCCGCACCTCGCCCGCGGTGGGAACCAGAATCCCGGTCAGCATCTTGATGGTGGTGGACTTGCCCGCGCCGTTCGGTCCGATGTAGCCCACCATCTCGCCCGCCGCGATGCGGAAACAGATCTCGTCCACCGCCCGCACCATCCGGTAATCGCGCACAAAGAGGTTCTGGAAGGCGCCCCACAGCCCTTCCCGCCGCGTGAAGGTCCGGAAGTGCTTGGCCAGCTTCTCGACTTCGACCGTCCCTTGCATGGTCAGCTCAAGTACAGCACGCGGTACAGCGTGTCGCGCTGCCGGGGCACGAAGCCGGCGTCGCGGATGATGCGGCGCAGCTCCTCCTCGCTGGCTCGGTGCTGCACGCCCGTGGCCCGCACCACGTTCTCCTCGAGCATGATGCTGCCTACGTCGTTGGCCCCGAAGCGCAATGCCACCTGGCAGATCTTCAGTCCCTGCGTCACCCAGGATGCCTGGAGGTTGGCGATGTTGTCCAGGTACAGCCGCGCCACCGCCAGCGTCTTCAGGTATTCCACCGCCGTCACCTCTTCCTTCACCACCTGTCCCAGCGCCGTGCGGTGATGCTGGAAGGTCCAGGGGATGAAGGCGGTGAAACCCCCGGTCTCTTCCTGGAGCCGCCTCACGGCCTCCAGATGGTTGACCCGCTGCCGGAGCGTCTCGCCGCAGCCGAACATCATGGTGGCGGTGCTCGGCAGCCCCAGCCGGTGGGCCTCGCGGTGCACCTCCAGCCACTCGGCGGTTGAGCACTTCCGCCGCGAGATCCGCTGCCGGACCTCGTCATCCAGGATCTCCGCACCCCCTCCCGGAATCGAGTCCAGGCCCGCGTCGGTCAGCCGCTGGAGCGACTCGCGCAGGCTCAGCCCGCTTGCCCGCGCGATGTGAAGGATCTCTGGCGAAGAGAAACAGTGCAGGTGAATGCGGAAGCGGCGCTTGAGGTCCCTGAGCAGGTCCTCGTACCACTCGATCTTCAGCCCGGGGTGCAGCCCCCCCTGCATCAGGATGCCGGTGCCGCCCACCGCCAGAGTCTCCCGGATCTTCTGATAGAGCGTCTCCCGATCCAGGACGTAGGCTTCGCCATGCTCCGGCGGCCGCCAGAAGGCGCAGAAGTCGCAGCCGCTGGCGCACACGTTCGAGTAGTTGATGTTGCGATCGATGACGTAGGTGACCACGCCCTCGGGGTGAAGGCGGCGGCGCTCCTCGTCGGCGGCCATGCCCAGACCGATAAGATCGCTTCCGGCCAGCAGATCCGCCGCCTCCTCAGACCTGAGCATGGGCCTCCAGGCTGCTGGCGCACTCCAGGAACAGCCGCAGCCCGGCGTACTCGCGTTCGCCGAACTGGTAGATGATGCGGCGCGTGAGGTAGTCCCGCGCCAGGCTCTCCTCCAGCCCGCGCCGAGGCGCCTCCTGCCGCACGATCTCCTCCAGCCGTTCCAGCCCGTAGCGGCAGGACTCCGCCAAGGCCGTCCCGTACTGCTCCGCCCAGGCGCGCTCACGGCCGCCCCACACCGCGAACACCATGGGCAGCCCCGTCAGCTCCGTCCATTCCTGGCCAAGGTCCAGCACCTGGTAGGGCAATGCCTCGACGTCTAGGCGCAGAGCGGGGTCGCCTATGAGCAGAGCCGCATCGGCCGCTTCGAGCATTGCCGGCAGATCCGGCGCCTTGCTGACCAGCGCGGGCCGGACGCCGAAGCGCTCCTGGAGCAGGATCCGCGCCAGCGCCACCGAGGTGCGGGAGTTCGAGTCCGCCGCCAGCGTGCGGATCAAGCTTGGTTCCACCTTGGAAATCAACAGGATGCTGCGCACCGCGCCGGAGCACGCCACGCCCCAGGGGCTTACCACCTCCAGGCCCTGACGCACCAGCTCGATGCTTGGCGCCAGCCCGATGTCTGCCCGGCCCGCGGCCAGCCGCTCGGCGCATTGCGCCGGCACGGCGAACTCCAGCTCGAACAGGCCGCGCTGCGGGCCCTTCAGCATCCCCCACACCAGCGGCGCCGAGTTCAGGTAGCTGACCGCGCACACGCGCAACCGCAACGCCGAGGCTGCTTTGGGGTTCAACCTTTCAGCCTAACATGCGGTAAGGCCTCAGTCTCGGGGGCCGCTTGCTGACGCGCGCGGCTCGGTAGCCGTGTCCGCGCGCAGTGCCTTTTGCCGAGCCGCGACCGTCAGGGAGCGGTTGGGGGTTGGTACACTTTAGTTTTGAGCCGGGACTGGCAATCATGACTAGTTTCTTTTCGCTTTTGCGTCTTGTTCTCTCGTGCGCGGTGGTTTCCGCCGGATGGCTGCACGCGCAGATCACCCTCAATCCGAATCCCACCCGCGCGCTGGGCCATGCCTCGGTTGTGCCCAAGTCGGGCGCGCCCAACTTCGTCGAGGGCCGCGAGTTCAGCGCCCCCAACGCCGTGGCCATCGACACCCGAGCCACTCCGCCCATTCTGTACGTGAGCGACACCGGCAACAACCGCGTCCTGGCCTGGTGGGACATTTCCAAAGCCCGCGAGGGGGTCACCGCCGACCTCGTCATCGGGCAGCGCGATAAGCTCTCCACCACCGAGTGGGGTCCCGGCACCACCTTCCGGAGCGGATTGACGAGCCCCACCGCCATCGCCGTGGATGCCCAGGGCAGCCTGTATGTCGTGGATACCTCCAATAACCGCATCCTGCGCTTCCCTAAGCCCTTCGAGCAGCCCGAGGACGCCATCTCTCCCGACTTCATCATTGGCCAGACCACCCTGAGCACCAACACTGCCAATGCGGGAGGCATCTCCGCCAGCACCATCGCCACGAGAGTGGGTTCCAATGTGTACCGGACCTCCCTGGCCTTCGACAGCCAGGGCAACCTCTACTTCACCGACGCCGGCAATCACCGCGTCCTGCGCTACCCCGCCGCCGCTCTTGCCCCTGGTTCACCCAACGCCCCGGCCGCCAACCTCGTGCTGGGCCAGACCGACATGTTCACCAGCACCGCCCCCTCCCGCACCGATCCACAGTCCCTGGTCAACAAGAACGTGCTGCTGTCCCCGGGCGGCTTGACCCTCAGTTCCTCGCACCTGTACGTCTCCGACAGCTTGAACCGGGTGCTCCTCTATCCGTTCCCCCATTTCTCCGGCCAGGCGGCCTCCCGCATCATGGGGCTGCTCGTGGCGGTCCCCGGGCAGCCGCCGCCCACGGCGGTCAACGACACGACCTTTCTCGCTCCGGAAGGCATCGCCATAGTCGGTGGAGCGCCTCTGATCTGCGATAGCGGCAACAACCGCATCCTGGTGTTCGACTCCGTGGATAAGTGGCCCGCCGAGTCGACGACCTCCCTCTCCCCGCAGGCCAAGGCGGTCATCGGCCAGCGCGATCTGTTCACCCGTAAGGCCGCTACCGCGGCCAACGGCTTGGCCGCGCCGGTGCACGCCGTCTTCTTCAATAACGAGTTGTACGTGGCCGACGCGGGCAATCATCGCGTGGCGGTCTTCCCCCAGCAATCCGCTTCACCGCCCTCCTTTGCCGCCGCCTCGCGGGTGGTGGGCCAGTTGGGACTGGACTTCGGCTCCGTCAACCTCATTGAGGGCCGGGAGCTGTTCATCTACAGCGCCGGCGCGGGAGGGCGCGGCGGAGTGGCGGTGGACACCCGGTCGGACCCGCCGCGCCTCTATATCGCCGACACTTACAACAACCGCGTGCTGGGCTTCCGCGACGCCCGCCGCGTCAGGACCGGCGACAAGGCCGACCTGGTCATCGG
>VFZS01000533.1 GCA_016871095.1 Acidobacteriota bacterium | reverse complement strand
CGATGTCCCACAGCGCGTGCTCGATGCCGCTCATGGCCGCCAGCACCACCAGCCCGCCGGGAAAGCGGGTGAAGTTGTACATGGTGGCCCACAGGTGCTCGATGTGGCGCGGCTCCTGGCCCACCAGCCAGCGCTTGAAATCGCTAATGGCGGCCACGGTGGCCTCATCCGGCCCGCACGAGTAGGCTTCGCCGATCCCGTGGATCCCCTGGTCAGTCTCCACCTTGACGAACACCCAGTTGCGTCCGCCCGCTCCCACCAGGAAGCTCTTTACGTCGGTGATCTTCATGGCCGGCTTGGCGCCCAACTGGGCCGGGGCGGCCAGCACCGGAGCAGCGGCCGCGGCGGGGGTGGAGAGGAACTCTCTGCGTTTCATAGACAGCGACTATACCACCACTGGCGCTGCCGTCACCGAAACCGCGCGTTCTCCCCTAGAACACCAGCTTGAGTCCGAATTGCAGGTTGCGCGGCCGTCCCGCGCCTCCGATGGTCCCGAAGTTCGGATTACCCACCTGCGCGTTCGGAACTCCGAACTGCGGCGTGTTCATCGCGTTGAAGGCTTCCGCGCGGAACTGCACCCGCATGCCCTCCCGCACCACGAACGACTTGTACAGCGCCAGGTCGAAAGTCACATCGCCGGGGCCTTCCAGCAGGTTCCGTCCCGCATTGCCGAAGGTGAACGCGGCGTTGCGCATGAACGCCGCGGTGTTGAACCACCGGTCCAGGCTGCGCTCGTCCCGGCCGAGCTTCCACTTGCCGACTACCTCCGGCCGGTCCGGATTCCCAGTGTTGGATGGATTCCCTTGCACACTCAGATTGACCAGCCGCCCGCTGCTGAGCGTCGTGATTCCACCCATGGCCCAGCCTCCCAGCAATGCGTCCGCAAGCCGGTGCGCATTTCCGAGATAGCGTTTGCCGCGGCCGAACGGAAGATCATAGTTGTAGCTCATCACCAGGCGATGCGGGCGGTGTTCGTCAGCCAGCGACCGCTCCGCCCGCAGATTAAGCGGGTCCTGGGGAATGGAATTCGACACTCCGCCAGCGGCGGATTCGCCGCGTCCGTCGCTGATCGCCTTGGACCACATGTAACTGCCCAGGAAGCTCAGACCGGCCGACAATCGCTTTTCCACCTTGACCTGCATCGAGTGGAAATTGGCGTTGGCCGTGGCTTCGTGCCGGTAAGTGTTGGCCAGCGGTCCCACCGTCACGTTGTCGCCCGGCACCAGCACACTCCGGTATCTCCGCCGCGCATTGATGTTTCCGGCTCCCGGCAGGGCCCAGTTGCCTTCCGTCCGCCGCATGAGCTTGTTCGCCTTGTTGGCGTAGTAGCCAAGCTCCATCACCGCGTGCCAGGGCAGCTCCTGCTGGATATTGAAATTCCACTGTTGGGCATACCCGTTCCGCAAGCCCCGGTCGTAGGAGGAGGTCCCGATGTTGGCGGCATTCCGCGGGCTCACCGTACCGGGCGGTATCCCCGCCGCCAGCCGCAAGGTCGGCGTCACGCGGTCCGTGTCCAACTGCGCCCGATATTGAAAGGGTGGATTGGTTTGCAGGTACTGCGCGCCGCCCATCCCTTCGTACTGCGAGTAGTAGATCCCGTACCCGCCCCGCAGCACGGTCCGCCGCGCCACGTTGTAGGCGAATCCGAACCGGGGCGCCAGGTCGTTCTGATCCGGCCTGATGGTCGCCCGGCTCGCGCGGGACCCGGCTTGCGCCGGCACCAGTTGCGCCGCGCCCGGGTTGGTGTCGATGTCGAAATTGGCCCACAGATTCCGGGTTTCCACCCACGGCGCCCGCAGGTCATACCGGACGCCCAGGTGGAGAGTCAGTTGCCGGGAGAGCCTCCACTCATCCTGCGCGTAAAAGCCGTACCACGGGGCCCGCTGGTTCATATAGGACGGCGTGGACACCTGCGCCTGGTAGGGCAGTCCCAGCAGCAGGTCGGCAATCGAGCTGCCCTCCCGCAGCGTCTGCGAGTTCCGCGTATAGCTGCCATCGAAGCTGAATACTCCCAGCGCCTGATTGGGATTCGACAGGTGACTCTGAAGCCAGCTCAGGTTCGCGCCGGTCTTCAGGCTGTGCTTGCCGCGCAGCCACGTCAGATCTCCCAGCACCTGCCGGTTCTGGGAGTCGGCGAAATTGGGCAGCGTGCTTCCCAGCCCCAGATTGGTGAAACCCGAGGTGGAGATGTTCGCCATCCCGGGCGTCGTGTTGTCCACGCCCCGCAGCCCGTATTCGGCGTTCAGCGACTTTGTCACCTCCGGGGGCGGCTTGATGCGCGTCAGCAGAGCGTTCCAGGACAGTTTCGTCGATAACACCAGGGTCGGCGAGATGATGCGGTTGTAGCCCATCATCACGTTGTGTCCAGTGGTGGTGATGTCGCGCGCGTTGCCTCCACCATAGCCCGGCGCCGGGATGTCGGGCGAGCCGGGCTCGAGATCCTTCTGGAAGCTGTAGCGCGCGGTGAGGTTGTTCATCGAGTTGAAGGCGTGGTCCAGCTTGATGTCCCAGCGATCCCGGTTGGTCTTGTCCGCCGGGTTGTACAGGAAGTTCCGCGTCAGCCCCGGCTTGTTCGGCTCGGGATACAGCTTCAGCAGCCTGGCGCCCACCGGGTCGAAGCGCGACGCCGGAATGACGCTGCCGGCAAACACCTGCCGGATCCTGGTGGCCGGGTTGTAGGTCGCCGGATCGTAGATCTTGGCCGCGGGCAGCAGCTCCGAATAGTCGCCCCCTGCCATGCGCTGGGTTGGAATGGTGTTGTTCACCGTCCGCGACTCCCGGATCTTGAGCCACTCATAGTCCCCGAAGAAGAACGTCTTGTTCTTCACCACCGGCCCGCCCAGCGAGAAGCCGTACTGATTCCGCTTGAACGGCGGCCGCGGGCTCTCCGGAAGATCGAAGAAGTTCTTCGCGTCCAGCTTATCGTTTCGCAGGAACTCATAAGCCGTGCCGTGCAGCTCGTTTGTTCCCGACTTCAGGCTCACGTTGATGACCGCGCCGGTAGCCCGGCTGTACTCGGCGGAAAAGACGCTGGTGAGGACTTTGAATTCCTGAATGGCGTCCACGTTCGGCTTCACGGCTTCGCCCTGGCGGCCTTGGGCCGCGATCTGCGCATTGTTGTTGTCCACCCCGTCCAGCAGGTAGTTGTTCTGCGACGCCCTCATCCCGTTCCCGGAGAAGCCCTCCACACGCCCTCCGGGCGCCTGCTGGTTGGCGCCCGCCGACAGCAGCGCCAGTTGGATATAATCGCGTCCGTTCAGCGGCAGGTCCACGATCTTCTGGTTGTCGATCACCTGCCCTTGCGTGGCTTCCGTCACGGTCAGCAGCGGCGCCGTCGATGTGATCGAGATCTCCTGGGTCACCGCTCCCACCTCGAGGGCGAAGTCCACCACCGCAGTCTGCTGGATTTGCAGCGTAATGCCCTCGCGCACCGCTCTCTTGAACCCTTCCTGGGCTACCGTGAGGCGGTACGGCCCGATGCGCAGCGGAATCGACTCGTAGCTCCCGTCCGGGCGTGTCACCGTTTCGAAACTCTGGTTGGTCTGCGTATTGGTCAGGGTGACTTTCACGCCCGGTATGGCGGCGCCGGACTGGTCCGTCACCGTCCCAATAATCCGGGCCGTCTCCACCTGGCCGAGCAGCAGCGCGCTTCCCGCCGTGAGGGAAGCCACCGCCATCAATCTGAGAAAACCCATGATCCACCTCCGGGCAGCGGCGCCTGCCAGAACCAGCCTTCCGCTGGCGATTGCCTGCGCACCTGCGCGCCGGAGTTTCCTTTCCACCTCCGGCACACAGCAACTATACACCCCTGCCCTCCCGGCTTCAACCCCACTGCGTTCTTGCCCTCCCCCAGTTTGTCGCCAACCGCGGTGGAATAGGCCTCCAGGCCTGTTCTTGTTGCACCGAGCCACAGGCAAGACTGCCTGTTCCACCCAGCCTCGGGCAGAAACTGGGGGAGGGCAAGAACTGCGTTGCTGCCACAAAGCGGCCGCGCTCCCAAGCCCTACGACGCCTTGTTCCAGGTCTTCCTGCCGGCCTTGAAATCCGCGGGGTTCAGCGAGCAGGAAATCCGGCAGCTTACCGTGGAAAAACCTCGCCGCGCCTTCGCCGTACGGGTCCGTAAAGCGCGCTCCTGAATGCACGGCGCACCCGAGCGGGCGC
>VFZS01000532.1 GCA_016871095.1 Acidobacteriota bacterium | reverse complement strand
TTCTCGATCACCTGGTAGTGGGAGATAGTCCTGCCGACCATGTTGCGCCGCACCGTAGAGCGATACTCAAGAGTATATGATTCATGAGATCCTGCCGGTAGGCCTGCTCCAGTGTAACTGCTCGATTCTGGGCGACGAGGCGAGCCGTGAGGCGCTGGTCATCGACCCCGGCGACCAGGCTGACGACATCCTGGCGGCGCTGGCCCGGCACAAGCTGCGCGTGAGCGGCATCGTGGTCACGCATGCGCACCTCGACCACGTGGGCGGGTTGCAGGAGCTGAAGGCGGCCACCGGCGCGCCGGTGTGGATGCATCCGGACGACCTCGAGATCTACGCGCATCTTGAGGCGCAGGCGGCCTGGCTGGGAATGGAAGCGCCGCCGCGGGCGGCCATCGACGCACAGGCGCGCGACGGCGCGCGCTTGCGCGCCGGATCCACGGAACTGGAGATCCTGCACACGCCGGGGCACAGCCCGGGCAGCATCAGCCTGTGGATTCCGACTGAGAAGAAGCTGCTGGCCGGGGACACTCTCTTTCAGGACGGCATCGGGCGCACCGACCTGCCGGGCGGCGACGGCCGCCGAATCCTGCGCTCCATCCGCGAGAAGTACTTTCCCCTGCCCGAGGAGACTCTGGTGATTCCGGGCCACGGGCCCAGCACCACCCTGGCCCGCGAGCGGGCGCTCAACTTCTTCTTGCAGCACCTGTAGCGTGTTACACTTCTTCTCGGGAGTCGAGCCGTGGCGGAAGCGAAACCGACGAAGACGAAGGAAGCGCGAGCTTCCGCGAGCCCCGTGCTCATCGTGGTGGGGCTGGCGGCGGTCGGCTTGGCCGCGGCCTGGCACCTGTTTCTGCGGCATGGCCCGCCCGAACCCGCCAAACCGCTGCTCACGCCCGAGGCCAAAGCCTACGTGCGTCACTTGCAGCTCAGTGACGTGGAGATGAAGGCCAAAGAAAGCTACATGAAGCAGGCGGTGGTGGAGATCACCGGCAAGATCACCAACGCCGGCGACCGGCCGCTGCGCATCGTCGAGATCAGTTGCGTGTTCTTCGATCCCTACGGGCAGTTGGTGCTGCGCGAGCGCGTGCCCATAGTCAGCGAGAAGATGGGAGGCTTGGCCATCGGGGAAACCAAGGGCTTCCGGCTGGCCTTCGACACCATCCCGGAGAGCTGGAACCAAGCCCTGCCCCAACTGGTGATCGCGCGCATCGTGTTCGGCTGATCCCGCCTGCCATGCGCTTTCTGGTTCTGATCCTGGCAATGGTCGCAAGTGCAGCCGCCGAGTCTCACCGCTTCCGCCTGGAGCAGGCGGCCGAGGTCGTGGCGGACCTCGAGCTGAGCTCCCCAGGCTCGGACTGGGGCGCCGAGGGCCGCGAGGCGGCGGTGGCCACGCTGCGGCTGGACGGCGCCTACTGCGGCAGCGTGATGCTGTACGCCGGGGAAAAGCCTTTCCGTTACCAGGTATTCCTGGGCCCCCTGGGGGCGGGCCAGCATACGCTGGAGATCGAGCGCGATGCGAAACACTCGGCGGCAGGCTCCGGCCTGAAGGTCCTCTCGGTCGAGCTGCGCCACGTCCGCCGGGGCGACCCGTACTACCCGGTGCTGGCGCACGCGCCGGCGCTGTACGCCCGCCCGGACACCGTGGGCAAGTTCACCGACGTGCCTCTGCTCATGTACTGCGAGCGGGAGGAGGAGGAGGGCCAGCCACTGTTGCGCTACACCGCCGTCTACTCGAATGAGGACGGCGGCACTTCCACCCGGGCTCTGGTGGCGCGCTGGGGCCGCACCACGGACATCGACTACGTAGTGAAGGTGTGGCTGGACGCGCAGGGCCACGCGCGGCGCGCCACCTACCAGGGCCGCGACCACAAGGAGCTGCCCTTCGAGGGTCTCCGCAAGGGCGCTCGTCCCGTCCTGGGCGTCAGCACCGACAACAACATGGTCTCCCCGGAGACGCGCTCGGCCATCCGCTACCAGCTCGCGCCGGTGGCGGTGCATCTTGCCAACCGCTCCCGCGAGCAGGTCATGGACCAGCACCCCTTCACCTACCGGGTGATGGCCCAGGAACTCCAACGGGAGGGGAAGTTGCGGCCTTTCGGCACGCTGGACGGGGAGAACATCAGCGATCCGCGCCACTACCTGTTCTTCGAGTTCCAGGCCTCCAACCGGCAGGCGGGGGTAGCGGTGCGGGTGCGACGCCGGGGCGAGGAGGTCTGGTGGAGCTCGCACCTGGGACGGATGGACTACGCTGTCTCGCGGAGCGGGTGGGCCCGTACGGGCGTGGAGCTGCCCCCGGGGACCCGGCCGGAGCAGATCGCCGAGATCGGCCTGGAGTGCCTGGTGGTCAGGCCCGAGCGCGAGCGCTGGCCGCACTCGGGGGCCTGCCTGATCGAGTCCGTGAGCCGGGCCTTCTTCCTGGAGGCGGACTACCGTCCGGGGCCGGGCCTGTGGAGCCTTCCGGGGGCCTCGATGGTCATCCCCACCGGCGTGATGCGCCGCTTCGAGCTCAACGCAAAGTAGAAGCTCCGGCACGGGAGGGCGGCGCGCCGCTCACAGCGGCTGGCGGCGGGGCCTTTCCTGCTACCGTGGGTGAGGAAGAGGGTGTATGTCCCAATCCGAGTTGCCCAAGCTTGACAGCGTGATTCTACCGATGCTCGCCGTTGGGGACGCTGAACATCGCAGGTTGAGGCGCCAGATCCAGGGGCTCATGTGCAGCGCGTTTAAGCACGCGGGCGTGAGCCTGGTGCGCCGGCGCCTGGGGTCCCAGCTTCTGATGTGGCGCATGAAAGCCGCCGCGCGGCGCGGCCGATCACTGCGGCACATCGAAGTGATGCTACGTCCCAGATTCAAACGCACCCTGACGGAGGCAGAGTACTACGCCGCGCAGAAGAAGCGGGCAGCCCGTGCGTTCGAGAGGATCAAGGACTACCTCGTTGGAGAGCACCTGCTCGACCTTGGCTCCGGCCCCGGGCTTATTGCCCAGACCGTCCGCGAACGCACGGGCATGAAAGTCACGCTGGCGGATGTCATAGACTGCTCGATGACCGACTTGCCCACTACTATCATTCCGGAAGGCGGACCCATTCCGCTGGAGAACCGCAGCGTGGACACCACGCTGATCTATGTCGTCCTGCACCATGCTGACGACCCCTTGCGGCTGCTCGATGAGGCGGTGCGCGTGACCCGGACGCGGATCATCATTATGGAGGGTTACGTGGACGACGAGGGCTCCCGCCGCGTCAACTGCTTCTTTGACTGGTTCCTCAACCGCGTGGTTCAAGGCAACAACATCAACATTCCATTGAACTACCGAACCACCGCTGAGTGGCGTCAGATCTTCGCTGAGCGCGGCTTGCAGGTGGCAAGACAGGAACTGGTCGGCATTGACGAGCCCATGGCGCCCGAGAGCCATGTGCTGTTTGTGCTGGACCGGGCGACTCAGCCGCAAGCACCGCCTGCCGCCAGCCCCTCTGGCTCCGCCTGGGACCCTCCCCGGCCGCGCCTGTAGAGCCTTGCCGGGGGCCGCCATGGTCCTCCCCACCGGCGTCACACGCCGCTTCGAGCTCAACGCAAAGTAAAAGCCCCGAGCGGGGAACTCGGGGCTTCACTCAGAGGGGCTAGCGACGGGCTAGGTCCCGTCGCCGGGGATGCTATGTGTTTAGCGACTGATAGAAGAATAACACAATCACACCTGAATGTCCATAACCTATTTGCCACCCTAATGAAACTTTAATGTTTGCCCCTCGAACGCCGGCCAGTGGGGCATCAGCGAGGCCCCATCTTGCGCGCACGCCCGAAATCAGACAGAAGCTGGCGGGTGATCTTC
Source organism: Acidobacteriota bacterium (assembly GCA_016871095.1). Classification (GTDB taxonomy): domain Bacteria; phylum Acidobacteriota; class Terriglobia; order Bryobacterales; family Bryobacteraceae; genus VFZS01. The sequence continues at coordinate 337 of VFZS01000532.1, read as the reverse complement.
TCGGCAACGTCCGCGCTGGCCCCGCGGAACTTGCCGCCTTGGCTCTCTTGAGTGGTGGACCAGATCACGTCTCCGTCCTTGTTGACCAGGCGGACCGCCGCCGAGGCCTCGTGCTTGCGCTCGGCGATGCGGGTCGATTCCTGGTCCCCAACGCCGGCGCTCAGGTAGGTCGAGCGGCGGCTGGAGGAGCTGCGGCTCTGGGGAGAACTAGTCGAAAGCGCCCCCCGGGCCTGAATGCCTTCGCTGGAGGAGAACGTGTCGGTGAAGACCAGGTCCTCGGCGGAGCCGCGGAGGACGGCGTCCGCACGGTCGGGGTTCTCGGTGAGAACGAACAGCC
>VFZS01000531.1 GCA_016871095.1 Acidobacteriota bacterium | reverse complement strand
GAAAACACGTAAACCCTCCTCCACGGAATCTCCGCTGTTATTCGAGATCGATCCGGAGCCCATACCGGAAACACTCACGGCCATGGGTGGTGTGCCGTTGGTGGTGCAGACGTTTCGCTCGCTGGGGCTGCCGGCCAGTGTGCGGCAGCATGTGCGGGTCAAGGAACGGCAACGCGGCTACGAGGAAGCAGAGATGGTGGAGAGCTTCGTCATTCTGAATGCGGTGGGCGGCGAGTGCTTCGATGACTTCCAAAGACTGCGGGAAGATCCAGGCTTGAGCGAGATGATCGGGCACGGGATTCCCTCCCCGGAGGCGGCGCGGAAATTTCTGTATCAGTTTCACGAAGAGGAAAAGATCGAGGAGGCCAAGCAGCGGCGAACCGGGGATGAGATCGCCTATATTCCGGAGGAGACCGAAGCTTTGTTGGGATTGGGGTGGGTGAACCGCGCCTTGGTGCAGGAGTTGGGGCGACGGTGCCCGGATCAGCGAATCGCCACGGTGGACCAGGACGCGACGATCATCGAGAGCCGCAAGCAGGAAGCGTTGCGCACCTACGAAGGGGAACGGGGATACCAGCCGATGCTGGCGGTGTGGGCGGAGCTGAACGTGGTGCTGGCCGACGAGTTCCGGGACGGGAATGTGCCGGCGATGATGAACCCGCTGAGCGTGGCCCAGAAGGCGTTTGCGGCGCTGCCGGAGACAGTAACCACGTATTACTACCGGGGCGATTCGGCCTGTCATGAAAGCGATCTGATCAACTGGTTGCGGCACGAGAACCGGCGGGAGGGGCCGCGTGGACGCATTGGATTCGCGATCAGCGCGCGGATGAGCGAGGCGTTGCACAAAGCCATTGGGAAAGTGCCGGAAGAGGCGTGGGAGCCGTATGGGAAGCCGCATCCGGCCGAGGAGCGCGAATGCGCAGAAGTGAGTTTTGTGCCCGGGGAGAAGTCCGAGCACAAGGACACACAACCGTTGCGCTACCTCGCGATCCGGATCCGGCAGCGGCAGGGGAATCTGTTTGCCGACGGCAGCACGGTGAAGCATTTCGCGGTGCTGACGAACATCCGGGAGTGGAAGGCGAGCCGGCTGATCGAGTGGCACCGGGAGAAGGCGGGGACGGTGGAGGCGGTGCATGACGTGGTGAAGAACGAGTTGGCGGCGGGGGTGATGCCGTCGAAGTACTTCGGGACGAATGCGGCCTGGCTGCGGCTGGCGGTGATTTCGCACAACGTGATAACGGCGCTGAAGCGGCTGGCGTTGCCGGCCGAGTTGCTGACGGCACGGCCGAAGCGGCTGCGGTTTTTGATCTTCCACACCCCGGGGCGGCTGGTGCGCCATGCGCGGCGACTGGTGTTACGCTTGGCGACGACGGCGGCGCGCCTGGCCGAGTGGCTGGAGGCGCTGCGGCTGCTGCCAATGCCGCTGCGGGTCTAGTCGAGTCAGCGCCCGGATTCCTTATCGACGGATTTGCAGACCCTCTCTGGCGGAAACCGGGTGGCGGTGTGCCCGAGCAAGCCCTTCGCCGGCCTGGAAAGCGCACAGCAGGAGCCGCTCAGGAGCATTCCGCGGCCACGGCGCTTCACGACGAGACCGTTCTCTGGCGCCATGGCTCCGCGGCAGCCCCGAGGCCTGCCTTCCTGGCAGCTACCGACGGATTGGGGATGAGGCGCCGCGCCTCGGGCCCCGCCGCGCCGCCCGTGACGGCCGCCGGCAGCCCCGTTGCAAGTGCGCGGCCGGCAGGAGAGAATACACGTTATGAATCGCAGGGAATTCATCGGCGCCGCGGCGGGCGGCCTGCTGAACGCGCAGGTCCCGCGCAGGAAGCCCAACATCATCTTCATCCTGGCGGACGATCTCGGCTACGGCGACCTCGGCTGCTACGGCCAGAAACGCATCCAGACTCCCAGCCTGGACCGCATGGCCGCCGAAGGGATGCGGTTCAGCCAAGCTTACGCGGGCAGCACCGTGTGCGCGCCCTCACGCTGCTGTCTGATGACCGGCCTGCACACCGGCCATGCCCGCGCGCGCGGTAACAAGTATCCCGACCTGCCCCTGCGACCGCAGGACATCACGGTCACGGAGTTGCTCGCGAAGGCGGGCTACCGCACGGGCCTGTTCGGGAAGTGGTCGCTCGGCCACCTGGGCTCCACCGGCTACCCCTTGCGGAAGGGCTTTGAGGAATGGTTCGGCTTCTTCAGCCAGACCCACGCGCACAACTACTATCCCGAGCATCTCCTGGACAACGAAACCGCCTACCTGCTGCGCGGCAACTTCGGCGCCAAGAAAACCGAGTACGCGCACGATCTGTTCACCCAGCGCGCGCTGCGCTTCCTGGAGAACAAGGATGAGAGGCCCTTCTTCCTGCACGTGTGCTACACCATTCCGCATGCCAACAATGAAATGGGCCGCGACACCGGCGACGGGATGGAAGTCCCCGGCTATGAGCCCTATGACAAGACCGACTGGCCCAAACCGGAGAAGGGCTTCGCGGCCATGATCACGCGCATGGACCGGGACATCGGCAAGATCATGGATCTGCTGAAAGCCTCCGGCCGCGAGCGCGATACGCTGGTCATTTTCTCCAGCGACAACGGGCCTCACAAGGAAGGCGGCCATGATTCGGATTTCTTCCACAGCCGCGGGCCGCTGCGAGGCATCAAGCGGGACCTCTACGAGGGCGGCATTCGCGTGCCGACCCTGGCCTGGTGTCCCGGCTCGATCAAGGCGGGGCAGGTCAGCGATCACGTCTGGGCGTTCTGGGACTTCCTGCCCACGTGCACCGAGCTGGCCGCAATACCGGGGCCGTCCGGCCTGGATGGCATCTCGATTGTCCCGGCGCTGCTGGGACGGACCCAGGGCAACCACGAGTACCTGTACTGGGAGTTCCACGAGCGGGGCTTCCACCAAGCCGTGCGCCTGGGCGACTGGAAGGGCGTCCGGCTGGGCCTGAACAGACCCCTAGAGCTGTACAACCTCCGGACGGACATCGGCGAGAAGGACAACGTCGCCGCGCAGAATCCCGCCGTCGTCCACCGTATCGAGGAGATCCTCCGGACGGCGCGCACCGAATCATCGGAGTGGCCCGTGCGGGAGAAGTCCTGAGGAGGCGCAGGCCCGCTGCCGGCCGGCGCAGACTCCGCCGACGACGCTCGGCTTCTTCCTACTTGGGGAAGCGCGGATCGGACTTGACCTCGTCGATCTGCGCCCAGCTCCACCTTGATGATCCGCGGCATGTCGTTGCGGAAGATGCCGAAGAACTCGGCGGTGTCGTTCCATGCGGCGGTGGTCTCGAAGGAGATGGGATACTTGGCCCCGCCCAGCACCGTCACCCAGCCCCTCGTGCCGGCGTGATTGATGTCCTGAAAGGCGACGTAGTCTACAGGGACGATCGAAAAGTCCAACTCCAGGAAGGGCCGCTCATTCTGGGTCAGCGCGAAGAGGCCCACCGGATTGGACCCGTGGATGACGCCCGCGCCGGACCGGATGATGGCCTGACCCGCGTCGGTGTCGGTGATGACCAGCCCTGCCGGGAACAACCCGGGCACTCCGGTGATGTTCTGACCGTTGGTGAAACCGGTCTCGAAATCCGCCAGGTACTGCGTGCCGGAGATGCCGATGACGCCCAGCCAGGTCGCCCCGGTTGTTACATTGGCCGCGGGGTTTGGGCTGTTGAAGGTCAGAATTCCGCCATAGGCCTGCCCGCAGCAAGCCAGAATCACAATGGCGGCGGCCAGCAGCGCTTTCGCTGGCGGGTTGGGCATGGAAAGTCGGTACATATCATCCTCCTCTGGTTCGAACCACTTACATGCCCAACAGTACGGAACCACTAGGAGACGTTCAATCCCGCGGATGGCCCAGCTTGCGCGCGGATACGCCTCGGCGCAAGCGAAGACTTGTCGTAAACCGAAGGCTAGAGGTTGGGGAGCAAGCGCTATTTCTGATGTACGATCTTCCCATCCAGCACCACCATCACCGGCTCGATGTCCTTGATCTGATCCTCCGGGCACGTCATGTAGTCGCGGTCGATGACCACCAGGTCGGCCAGCTTGCCGGTCTCGAGCGAGCCTTTGTGCTGCTCGGAGAACTGCCGGTGAGCGGCCCAGATGGTGTAGGTCTTGAGCGCTTCTCCGCGAGTGATGCGCTCGGCAGGATGCAGCACCTTCCCATGGACG
>VFZS01000530.1 GCA_016871095.1 Acidobacteriota bacterium | reverse complement strand
CTTGACGATCTCGTCGGTGTCCCGCGCGCCGGCGTTGGTCACTACTCCGATCACGCCCTTCTCGGCCCAGTTCAGACTGTTGTTCGAGCCGATGAAGCCGGTCTCGAAGACGCCCGCGGCGTCGATGACCGCCACGTCGCCGGGCCGCGCCACTTTCATCCAAGCATCCGGCGCGCGGCCGTACTGCTGGGACTTGAACTTCTGGAATCCGGCCAAATCGGGGAACGAATTCTGTCCCACGCGCACGTCGGTGGGCACGTGCCGCACGGTGATGGCGAAGCCCACGATGCGATGGGTGAAGTTGTCCGTGTCGCGCCACAAGGGCCGTATGTCGTTGTCCATGATGGTGAGGTCCTGAAGCCCGATCAGGTCCAGGCCGTCCACCACGTCAGTGACGCGCAGGTCCCTGTAGAGATCGAGGATCTCCTTGCGCGCGCGGTCGCTGTCGTCAAAGGCTTTGTTCTGGAGGATATGCACGCCCTGGGGCGTGGTGAGCTGCTGGGCGCAGACGCCGGCCACGAGGGCCAGCGCCAGGCCCACTGAGGTGAATGAGTGAGGCATATCGATTTCCTTATCTGTGAGCGCCGGTGGCAGCCCGTGGATGAAGTCCGGCGGCAAGCTGAAGCAAGCCCCACGTGGCTCTCAAGCCGCCGATTTGGCTGGTGGGACATGCTTTAGCTTGTCCTCCTCGAATGAGTGCCGGGACTTCATCCACGGGCTAGGCCGGCAGCTCCGGATTGGGTTTACTGTACGATCCCGGGATGTAGGGGAATCGCTTCGCCGCGTCGGGGATGACTTCCACTCCGAAGCCGGGCCGCCGCGGCAGATCCAGGTAGCCCTTCTTCACCACCAGGGGATCCTTGAAGATCTCCTCCTTAAGCGGGTTGAGGGTCTGGTTCAGCTCGAGCATGTGCCGGTTGGGGATACCCGCCACCAGGGCGGCGTTGGCCATGGTGGTCAGCCCGCCGTGCCAGTTGTGCGGGCAGCACCAGCGGCCTTTGAGATGCGCGATGCGGGCGATGTGCCAGGCCTCGGTGATGCCGGTGCAGTTGCAGTCGGGCTGCACGATTTCGTATGCGCCGCGGTCGATCCACTCCTTGAAATCCACGCGGGTGATGAGCTGCTCGCCGCCCGAGACCAGGACGCTCTTCAGCGCCTCGGCGATCTTGAGGTAGCCTTCCAGGGCGCCTTCGGCGCGCGTGCTGATGGGCTCCTCCAGCCAGTGGAACTTCAGCTCGTCGAGCACGGGGCACAACTCCAGCGTCTGCTCCAGGGTGAGGCGCATGTTGTTCTCGTGCATCAGCTCCATGTCCGGCCCCACCGCCTGGCGCAGCTTCTGGAGGTAGGGAATGTACTTCTGGACCGTCATCCCGGCATTCTTCCACTCCGTGCCGATGCGGAACTTGAAGGCGGTGTAGCCCGCGGCCTTGTGGCGCACGGCCTCGTCGATCAAGTCCTCGGGGCGCTTGTGCCAGGCGTACTCGACCCCGCCGCTGGCGTACATGCGGATGTGCGGCTGCGGCGGGCCGTCGGTGGCGAGCAACTCGTACACCGGCTTGCCCTTGGCCTTGCCGATGATGTCCCAGCAAGCTGCGTCCAGGCCCGCCCAGGCCACGCTGCCGCCCCGCGGCGAGCGCGCCCACGGGCCGGTGAGGTGCTCGAGGTCGAAGGGGTTCTTGCCGATCAGGCCCGGACGGATATGCTCCTCGATGAACTTCTTGACGAACTCCGGGCCGCCGTAAGGACTGGGTTCGCCGATGCCCACGATGCCCTGGTCGGTGAACACTTCGACCAGCACGGAATCGGTCTTCCAGGTCATGTAGCGGGCGGTGACCCAGCGCTTGTCGGGCGGCAGCTCGTAGGAGAACAGGGTGACCTTCACGTCCGTGATCTTGAGCTTCTCCCGCCCGACGCCTTCCAAGGGGTGCGCGCGCCAGCCCGCTGGGGCTGGGCGCGTGGGGCGTTTCTGAGCCGCTGGCATTACCGCGGCCGCGGCCAGCAACGAACGTCGTGACAACTCCGTCATGGTGTCCTCCTATTCCCGGCAGATGCCCCGCTTGCTGGAGCGGATGAAGCGCACCAGATGCAGGGTGTGCCCGGTTGGAATCTCGGTTTCGATCCGCTGGAGGGCCGCCTCCAGCTTCAGTCCGGAACGGAACAGAATCTGATACGCCTTCTTGAGCGCGGCGATGGCCTCCTCGTCGAGGCCGGCGCGCTTCAGCCCGATCAGGTTCAAACCCACGGGCTGCACGTAGAGGCCCGAGTACATGAAGAACGGGGGCACGTCGCGATTCACCCGCGTGCCGCCGGCGATCATGGCCAGGCGTCCGATCTTCGAGTACTGATGAATCCCGATGCCGCCGGAGACAAAGGCCAGGTCCTCGATCTCAACGTAGCCGGCCACCAGCGAGCAACTGCAAATCACGACCTCGTTGCCGATGCGGCAGTTGTGCGCGATGTGCCCCGAGGTCATGATGTAGTTGCCGTCGCCGATCTCGGTGGCCGACTCCGGCTGGGTGCCCCGCGAGATGGTGTAGTGCTCGCGGATCTTGTTGCAGTGTCCGATGCGCAGATAGCTGCGCTCCCCGGTGAAGGCCTTGTCCAGAGGGTCGGTGCCCAACACGGTGGCGGCGGAGATCTCGTTGCGATCCCCCAGCGTGGTCCAGCGCTTGACGTAGACGTACGGCTCCAGCCGGCAGAAAGCGCCGATCTCCACCTCGGATTCGATCACGCAGAACTCGCCCACCACGGTCTGCGGCCCGATTCGGGCGTCGGGATGAACGCGCGCCGTCGGGGCGATCACCGCCGAGGGGTCGATGGGCATAACCTTGTATATGATACATGCAGAAGAGCATGTGGCATGTAGCCTGTGGCCTGTGGAGGCAGGCCACAAGCTGCTGGCTACACGCTACAAGCTACAAGCCACAAGCTACGAGCCACAGGCGGGAGGTGATGGATCGTGCGAGTGCGAGAGCTGGCCGAATGGCTGGCCGCCGCCTTCGAGGGCGACGGCGAGAAGGAAATTGGTGGTGCGGCCCCGTTGGAGGAGGCGGGAGCTGGGGAGCTGAGCTTCGTGGGCAGCCGCAGAGCAGCGCGGCAGTTTGACGCCTCCGCGGCGGGCTGTCTGATCGTGCCGCTGGATTTCCCCAACCCGGGCGGGCGCACGGTGATCCGCGCGGCTGATCCGCGGCTGGCTTTCGCGCAGGCGGTTGGCCGGCTGCACCCGGAGCCGCCTTTCGAGCCGGGGATCCACCCCACGGCGGTGGTCGCGCCGGACGCCGAGATCGGGCCGGGCGTCACGCTTGGGCCCCACGTGGTGGTGGGCGACGGATCGCGCATCGGCGCGGGCGTGCGGGTGGGCGCGGCTTCGGTGATCGGACGGCGGGTCACCCTGGGCGACCATTGCCTGCTGCACGCCAACGTGACCATCTACGACAACGTTCAGGTGGGCAACCGGGTCGTCCTGCATTCGGGCTGCGTTCTGGGAGCGGACGGTTTTGGGTTTGTGCTGTCCGGCGAGCGCTACGAGAAGTTCCCTCAGGTGGGGCAGGTGGTGATCGAGGACGACGTCGAGATCGGGGCCAACTGCACGGTGGACCGGGCGGCGCTGGGGGTGACCTGGATCGGGCAGGGCGCCAAGCTGGACAACATGGTGCACGTGGCGCACAACTGCCGCATCGGGCGGCACGTGGTGGTGGCGGCGCAGACCGGTTTCTCCGGAGGCGTGGTGGTGGGGGACTACGCAGTGATCGGAGGGCAGGTGGGCATCGGGGACAAGGCGCGCATCGAGTCGCGGGCGGTGCTAGGCTCCAAGTGCGGCATCTTAAGCTCGAAGATCGTGCGCTCAGGCCAGGTGCTGTGGGGCATCCCTGCCCGGCCGCTCAAGGAGCACCTCGAGCAGTTGGCCAGTCTGGCGCGGCTGCCCGAAATGCGCCGCGAGGTGGCCGAGCTGAAGCGGCGAATCAGCGAACTGGAGAACAAGTAGGAGCACACTGGCATGACCCGAAGGGATCTCTTTGCGACGGTAGCGGGTGGTGCGGCGCTGCGGGCGGCGGCCCCCTCGAGGCTGCTGTTCCCGCAGTTCAACCAGCAGTTGCCGCACGCAGAGGTCACCGTTGCACGACCTCGGCGAGCGCAGCAACCTGGCGCGCCGCCTGCCCAAGAAGGCCGCCGA
>VFZS01000529.1 GCA_016871095.1 Acidobacteriota bacterium | reverse complement strand
GGGGGGACAGACGGAACGTTCCCCTATCCGGCGTCCCGGCGGGGAACACGCCTGGGTTGCCCCGCGCTACACGTTCTTGATCAGCGAGAGGTCTCCGCTGGCGGCGGCCTCGAGAATCGGACCCATGTACTCGTCCACCATCTCGGCGGTGAGCGGCACGGGCATGTTCTCGAGCTTCATCTTGAGCTGCGGGTCCTTGGCGGCGGCGAGCGCGCGGTGGATGTGCGCCTGACTGAAGCCGGGCACGTCCTTCAGGCGCCAGGGAAGCCCGGCTTTCCTGAGGAAACCGACGAGCGCCTCGGCCACCACCACGCCCAACTCGCGCCCGCTGGTGCGGTCGATGTCAACCCGGGAGTACCCCAGGTCCCTGGCAATCGACCCCAGCAGCTTGAGCGGACCCGGCACGGTGGGGGCGAAGAACACCGCGTAGTAGGGGTTCAGCAGGGCGCAGGCGCCGCCATGGCTCATAATGTCGATGAGTGAGAAACTGGTCAGGTGCGCGCCGCTAGTGCCGCCCAGCATGATGGCGTAGCCTCCCAGGTCGGTGGCCAGGCCCAGCGCCTCCCGGCCGGTGGCATCGGAGGGGTTCCGCAGCACATTGGGCAGATGCTTCATCACCAGGCGGATGCTCTCGCCCGCCACACGCTCCATCTTCGAGTAGAAGGGCTTGCCCACGGCGCTATAGAGCACCTCCAGGCAGTGCGAGACGCCGTCCAGGGCGCCATCGGCGGTCAGCGCGGCCGGGGCGCCCAGCGTTACCGCGTAGTCGAACACCGCGCGCGGCGGCACGATAGCCTCGTCCACGATCAGTTTCTTCTGGCTGGTGGCCAGGTCGGTGATGTTCGAATACTTGGTGAGGTGCGCCCCCGAGCTGGCCGCCGTCTGCACGGCCACGTGGGGCCGCAGCGCCATACCGCTCCCTGAGAGCGCCTTGGTGACCTGTCCCACGCCGAAGTAGTCGTCGATCGAGCCGCCCAGCGCGCGCAGCACCTCGGCCGCTTTAACCGCGTCGATGGTGCTGCCGCCGCCGAAGCTCACCGTAACACCGGCTCGCAGCTCCGCAAGCTGAGCCGTTATGCGCGCCAAATCCTCGCGCGGCGCATTAGGCCGCGCGCCCTCGAGGACGCCCGCGACTGCCAGCCCGGCCGCCTGGAGCGATTCCCGAATGGCGCTCGCAAACTCGTCCGCGCCCAGGAAGTTGTCCCTCACCAGCGCCGCACTCCGGCCCAGGCTGGCGCTTAGCGGCCCCACCCGCGGCAACACTCCGAAACCGTTCACATACGCGTCGCCCTTGAACTCTTGAAGCAGTTTGCGCGCGATCAGGAACTCGCTCATAGCAATACTCTATCAAGCCCGCTGGAAGTACGCCTTTCCGGGCGCGCGGTAGGCCACTTTCAGCTCCGGCGTCTCCACCCTCTGCCGGCGCACCTTGGATTCGAACAGCAAGTCCAGCGCGCCGCTCACCAGCAGCGTGCGCTCGACGGGATAGACCGGCCGCCCGGTCACGAAGAACTCCTCGATGCACCGCACCAGCCCGTCAAAGTGCGGCAGGTCCCGCCCCGGCTTCACCAGGCCGAAGTGCGTGGCCACGGGCTGGGGCTGCCCCTTCAGTTGAGCACTGAACACCCAGCCGCTCTGGTGCCCGTTGAGCATGTACACAGCCGTGCGCAGCCCGCCGCGGTAGTCCACCAGAAACAGCACCGGCAGCTTGCAGTTCTGCTCCATCCGGCCGGGCTTCACGTTGGGATTGGTGGCCAGCGCGGCCTCCAGCAGCGGCGCACTCCACTGCCCTTCCCCATCGCGCCACTTCCAGACCGCCGGCCCCTCGATCCATTCCACCGCCGCCACCCCCTTCTCCCCGCCCCGCCGGCGCTCCACCATGCACTGGGAGGACTCCAGCGTGTGAAAGCCATACGAATCCGGATCGCCGTAGCCCACCGTGACCGCGTGCTCGATCTCGCAGCCGAAAGGCAGCTCCAGCTCCGGCACGCGCACGGTGACGGGAATCGAGGAACCCGCCATCAGGGAAAAGTTCAGCTCCCGCGACCAGCGGTACATCTCGGAGGCCTTCTTCCAGGAGTAAGAAAGATGCTTGTCGGAGAACACCGGCACGGCGCGGCGGCCGCGCCGGAACACCTCGACGATCTGCTGGAGCAGCTCGTGGCGCGGGTACATTTTCTGCCCGCGCTCGTTGAGGGGGTAGTCGCCGTGCTCGCCGATGAGCAGCACGGCGTCAACAGCCAGGCGGTCGCCGCCCAGGGTCAGCGCCTCGGCCACGGTGGGATAGATCTTGTAGCCGTGCCTGGCGGCCAGGTCGCGGCTCATGTCCTTGGGAGCGACCTGGTCCGTGTACATGGACACGATGCGCGCGCGAGGCTCAACGCGCACGCCCTCCGGCGAATATCCCTCAAGGATGCGTCCGACGATGACGTCGGCGTGCGAGCGCGGGCGGTACTCGGTTACAATGGCGGCGACCTTCGGCTTCTGGGCGCCCGCCAGCGCCGCCGGGCCGGCCAGCAGAAATTGCCTTCGATCCAGCAGGCGTGTTACTCCAATCCGAACAAGGGCCGGCGCGCCTGCTTGAAGGTGAAGCGCGCCGGGTTGACCGAGGTAAGCCCCGGAGTATCCACCTCGATGATCCGCGCCGCGACCGGCTCGTAGGCCGCGCGCGGCGCGATGGCGCCCTTGGCGGTCAGAATCCTCTGCCGCTCCGGGTAGATGCCCAGACTGATCAACTGGTGCAGGCTGTTGGGGCTGGAGCGCTCGGTGGTGAGCACCAGCAGGCTGGGCAGCTCCCGCGTTGATCCCTCCACCGCGATGACCGCGGTCAGACCCTGCGAGTGGTAGCGCCCGCCGCCGTGCCGCACCTCCGGCTCGAAGTAGAAGCCGTCGTGCAGCGACTTCACCCGGCCCCGTGCGCGCACCGGCGGGCCGTGGAACTTGTCCATCTTGCCGCCCACCGCCATGTCGAAGGCCCCGCCCACGCCAGCCGTCAGCGCCGCCGTCACCGCCTCGCGGTCGCAGATGGTAACCACCCAGCCCCGCGCCTGCTGCCGGATCAACTCCGCCAGCAGGAAGGTGCTGTCCCCGGCCGAGCCGCCGCCGATGTTGTCCCCCATGTCCATCAGCACCACCGGGAACTTCTCCGCGGCCATGGCCTGGCGGACCGCGCCCGCGGCGTCCGGCAGTTTCAGCACTAGGCGATCGCGGGTGGCCCACAGCATTCCAGCCAGCCGCTCGGCCTCGCGCCGGGCCAGCGCGGGATCGTTGTCCGCAACCACGACGACGCTGGCGCCCACGGCTTCCACGTCGGCATACTGGTAGCCGCCCGCCACGCTGGCGGCCAGGATCTTCGGATTCTGCTCCAGCCACCGGGACTCCTCGACGATGGGCAGCAGGGGCGGCCGCCGGGTGTGCTGATAGACGATGTTGTAGAGCATGGGCGGCTTGACCAGCGCCTGCACGGGCTTGACTTTGCCGGTCACTATGCCCGCCATTATGCGGGCCGCCTGCAAGCCGCGCTCGCGCGTGTCGATGTGCGGGTTCTCCTTGTAAGTCAGCAGCGCGGTCGAGTCGTCCACTATCTGCTGGCAGATGTTGGCGTGAAAATCGTGGGTGACCACGATGGGCACGCGCACGCCTACCGCCTGGCGCACCCGGCGCACGGTCTCCGCGTCGCCGTGCGGATATTTTTCCGTCACCATGGCGCCGTGCAGGTTGAGGATCACGCCGTCCAGCCGCGGCGCGGCCTTGAGCTTCTTCACCAGCTCGCCGGTGAGGACTTCGAAGGCCTCGGCGCTGACGGTCCCCTTCGGCGTCGCGCCGGCGGAAACCGCCGGATAGAGATCCAGTCCGAACTGGCGCGCGCCTTCCACCACGCCTGCCAGGATGTCGTGCCCGGAGGCTGCCTCCTTCAGCCCCGCCTCGGTCAGCTTGCGGAGGCCGAAGTCCGCCAGCACGGTCTTGGCGGGATTGAAGGAATTGGATTCGTGGCTGATGCCGCCCACGGCGATGACCGGGCGGCGCGTCTCGGCGGCCAGCAGCGGGACGGACGCGACCAGGAAGCAGCGTCGGCTCAGTTGCGCCATGGCGTCACCATACCACGGTTTCGGTGCTATCATGCTAACCGCTATGTCCCGCCCCATCCCCCGACGTTTCCTATTTGGAACGCTGG
>VFZS01000528.1 GCA_016871095.1 Acidobacteriota bacterium | reverse complement strand
GATGTCCCGGCGGCGGGCCCCGATGGCCTTGCGCACGCCGATTTCGCGAGTGCGCTCGGTGACGCTGACCAGCATGATGTTCATCACGCCGATGCCGCCCACCAGCAGCCCCAGGGCGGAGATGGCGACCGAAACCATGATGACCAGCCCGGTGATGCTGTCGAACTGGCGGATGATCTGGTCGGCGGTGGACAGCGAGAAATCATTCTCCTTGTCCGGCGGGGTGCGGCGGATCTTGCGCAGGATGGCTTCCACCTCTTCGTAGGCCGACTGGCGCAGGCCGGGGCGGGCCTTGGCGGTGATCATGAAGCGGTCCACCTGGGGATAGCGAAGCCGGGCGGTGTGCAGCGGCAGGGTGATCTCCCGGTCCATGCCGTTGTCACCGAAGAAGCCGCCCTTGGCTTTCTCGAAGACGCCCAGCACGATGAACTCGGCGCCGTCCACGGTGATGGGGTGGCCCACCGCGCGGCCGTCAGGATATAAGGCATCGGCCAGCTCCGAGCCTAGCAGCGCCACGCGGGCGCCGCGGGCGTCTTCCTCGGCCGTGAACAACCTGCCCGCGCGCAGATTGCGCGGAGCGAGGGCAAAGGAGTTGGCGGAAGCGCCCGAGAGGAAGATGTCGCTGGAGTCCAGGCCCGGGACCTTGGCCATGAGCGGACGTCCCTGCACCACCGGAGGGATGAACAGCGCCAGGGCGGTATCCTCGACCGAGGGACAGGTGCGGCGCATGATTTCAGCATATTCCGGGCGAATAGGCTTGCGGCGCTCCTCCTTGGGCGGCACGACCGGAGCGGAGGGATCGCCGCTGGTCTTGAAGACGAAGATGTTATCGGGACCGAACTCCTCGAAGAAGACCACGATACCCCGGCGCAGGCCGGTAAGCAGGGAGGCGACAGTGACCACGGTGGTGATGCCGACCACAATGCCCAGGATGGTGAGGGCCGAGCGGAAGCGGTGAGTCCACACCGCCCCCAGCGCCATGCCGATGTTCTCTCCCCAGGTGATCCGCATGACTCACTCCGCGCGCAGCGCCACCACCGGATCCAGCCGGGAGGCACGACGGGCCGGGTACCAGCCCGAGGCGATGCCGACGGTCGAGGAAACCAGCAGCGCGATGAACACGTAAGTGGGCGTGATGCGCAGGCTGATCTCGAAGAGGCGGGCCAGCAGGAAGGTCAGGCCGGCGCCGGCCAGCACGCCCATCAGGCCTCCGGCGGCGGCCAGCAGCACGGCTTCCAGCAGGAACTGAAGGCGGATGTCGGACATGCGCGCGCCCAGGGACTTGCGTATGCCGATCTCATGCGTGCGCTCGGTGACGCTGACCAGCATTATGTTCATGATGACGATGCCGCCCACCACCAGCGACATGGAGGTGACCGGGACGATCACGGCGGAGATCAGGCCGAGGATCTGGTCGATGAAGGAGCGGATGGAGTCCGGGGTGACGGTGTCGAAGCGGTCGGGCTGGCCGGGGGCCAGGCGGAAGCGGGTGCGCAGGGCCACGCGGGTGATATCCAATGCCTCCATCAGACCGAGACCGGTCCCGGGGCGTGCGCGGCCGAAGAACACGACGGACTGCGTAGAGCCGTAGAGGCGGGTAAAAAGGGCGTGCGGGATGTAGACGGTGTTGTCCTGGCTGCGGCCGAAGGAGGAACCGAGCTTCTCTTGCACGCCGATGACGCGGAACTCGAGGCCCTGAATGCGCACCATGCGTTCCAGGGCGGAAGAGGTGGGGAAGAGCCGGGCGCGCAGGTCCTCGCCGATGACGGCCACGGCCTGCTTGGCGCGGTCCTCCTGCTCTGTGAAGAAGCGGCCCTCCACCAGGCTGATGTCACGCATCTCGGGCAGGGAGGCGGCGACGCCTAGGATGAGAGCGTCCTCGAACTCCAGGTCCTGGTAAGTGACATTGGCGGCGCGGAACTGGTAGGGGCTGTAGTGAATCAGGTGGCCGGTGGCGGCCTGGAGGAAGCGCAGGTCGTCCGGGCGGATGCGCTTGTTGCGGCGGATGTGTTCGAAGAACTCCTTGCGACTGCTGACGCCGGCAACCTGGGCGACGACGTAGCTCTCACTGCCAAAGACCTTGGCGGTGCTTTCCTCAGCGTAGACGCCCAGCCCCTCGATGGCGGCGCCGACCACCACTACGCTGGCGACGCCGATGATGATGCCCAGCAGGGTGAGAAAGCTGCGCAGCTTGTGGGCGCGGATAGAGTCCAGGGCCAGGCCCAGCGCGGTGGTCAAGTGATAGCAGCACCGGACCCACCAGCAGTGCACAACTCCGCCCCAACCAGCCATACACTTCAATGATTCCAGAATTGGAGCGGAGTTGCACCGCCGCCGGCGTCAGAAGA
Organism: Acidobacteriota bacterium; assembly: GCA_016871095.1. Classification (GTDB taxonomy): domain Bacteria; phylum Acidobacteriota; class Terriglobia; order Bryobacterales; family Bryobacteraceae; genus VFZS01. Next base: position 1,837 of record VFZS01000528.1, on the reverse strand, counting down.
GGCCGCGGAGGATGCCCAGAGCCTGGGAGCCGAACTGGATGCCCAGACGGAGATCGATCAGGACCAGGGGGAGCCAGAGCAGAAGGGGCCCTCGGGCCATTGCGGGCAGCGCCACGAAAAACGGCAGGGGGGCGATGACACGGCCCCAGCCGTTGATGTCGGCCCAGTAGCCGGGGGTGCTGATGAGCGCCAGCAGGCCCACGAAGGCCAACGAGGCGAAGGTCTCGAAGTCAAGCTGGCGGCGCAGCAGGCGCCACAAGGCCAGGGCGAAAGCCAGCAGGAGCCCAGCCAGCGCCAGCACATCCGCGCCGCGGGCCACCAGCAGCAGAGCAGGCTCCAGGGGGTAGCTCTCGGGCCGGAACATCTTTTCCACGATGCCCACAACAGGTCGCTTCAGCAGCCAATTAGGGAAGAAGCTGGTGGCGGCTCTGGGGGAATGTGGGAGTTGGGCACTCAGGAACTGAAACCACAGGAAGGCGGGGAGGACGGAGGTGGCCAGCAGCACGGCCCGGCGGAACTGGCGGCGCCACAAAGCGTGCAGGCAGGCGGCGGCGATCAGCAGGGCGCCCGTCTCGCGGGCCAGGACGGCGAGGGCCAGGGCGAACCAGAGGCGGACCGAAGCGTCCCTTCGGGCGTACCAGGCCGCGGCGGCGCAGCAGGTCAGCAGGGCGATATCGACGGTCATGCGGTCCAGCGAGATCAGCGTGGCGGGTAGTGCCACGAAAACCAAACCCCAGGCGGGATGGCGCCCGTGGAGAACCGCGTAGCGGCCGAGGAACCAGGCGCCCAGGGCCACCGCGAGAAGGACCGCGGCGAAGTAGCCGGTATCCACCAAGGGGGCCTGACCGGCCGCCAGCAGCCAAGCGGCCAGGGGGAGGAGAATGCGGCGGTAGCGCATGTGGGCGCCATCCTGAAAGCTGTCGTAGCCCTTGGTGAAGAAGGGATCATGCGCCACGTATCGATAGAACTGACCGTCGTATCCGCCGGTCTCGAAGCGGTAGGTGTCAGCCTCCAACTCTGGGGGAACCCGAGCGCCGGCCCCTGTGCAGAAGAGGGCGGACCAGTTGCCGCCGTAGTTGAAGGTGACAATCAGGAACTGCCAGAGCAGCGCCAGCAGGGCCGCCGCGAGAGCATAGCAGAAACACACGCGCCAGGAGCGGGCCGCCGGGGCGGGGCTGTTCGAAGAAGACAACTCCAATGGGAGATCATACCAGGGTCCGGGGGTACTGATAGAACTAGCCCGGAGTACCGAGACTGCGGGCGCGGGTGGGATGTGATAAGGTGTTTGGTCTGGCTAGATCGAAGCAGACCCCGTAGATGTCGAAGCTCAGCGTCTCCATCGTTATTCCAGTCCGAAACGGGGTAGGGCATCTGGAGTCCTGCCTGGAGCACGTGCAGAGACTGGATCCGCCGCCGCTGGAGTGTTTGGTGGCGGATGACGGCTCGGACGACGCGTCGATGAAGGTAGCGCGGCGAGCCGGTTTCAGGGTGGTCTCCACCGGCGGAAGGCGTGGTCCGGCCGTGGCCAGGAACCTGGGGGCCAGGAACTGCCAGGGCGACATCCTGTTCTTCGTGGACGCGGACGTGCTAGTGGCTCCGGACGCGCTCAGGCGGCTGGAGAAGACGTTCGCGGCGGACCCGGGAGTCGATGCCGTGATCGGCTCCTACGACGACGCGCCGGGATCGCCGGATTTCCCGTCGCAGTATCGCAACCTGTTGCACTGCTACATTCACCAGAGGTAACTGCTCAGGTAGGCATCACCATGATGCCACCTGAGAGATTATACCCTCCCCCCCCCGCGCAAGTCAAGCGAAAAATAGTTTAAGTTTTCGCTGG
>VFZS01000527.1 GCA_016871095.1 Acidobacteriota bacterium | reverse complement strand
GCCAGCCGCGCTCCCGGCGCCATCACCCGCGGCAGCCCCGCCAGCAGCCGATCCGGGGCCTTGAGGTGTTCGAGCACGTCCGCGCACACGACGAAATCGTAGCGGCCCTCCAGCGGCGGCAGACCCTCATCCAAATCCGCCTCGATCAGCTCGACGCCTCCGGGCAGTGCTCCCGCAAGGACGCCCGGTTTCTCGATGCCGGTCACGCGGTATCCGCGCTCCACCAGCAGCGCGTCCAGTTGACCGTCGCCGCAGCCGAGGTCCAGCACCCGGCGCCCCTGGCCCGCCTCCGGCAGGCTGGCCAGCAGCAGGGTGTAGCTGCTAAACGGACCGGGGTTGAAGGTGTATGGTGAGCGCACCATGCCCTCCACTCCGCCGCAAGCCGCCATAGGCTGCATTATCCGCGAATTGGCGCGCCAGCCGCAATCGGCTACCGGTCCGGTCTCTTCCGCGCGGTGAAGGCTTCCGTGAACCACAACAGTTCGTTCAGGAAATCCTCCGCCCACTTCTCGAACATAGGCTCGCGCGGGTTGCCTTCCTCGTCGAAGTTATCCTGTACCCGGGGCACGGGGAATGCCGCCGGGATGGGCGCCGCGCCCAGGTTGAACATCACCAGCCGCAACTGGGCCAGGCAATTGAGGCCTCCAAACGCCCCGCTGGAAACGGTGGCGATGCCGACGGGTTTGCGCTTGTACTCGGGATGGAAGTAATCCAGCGCGTTCTTGAGCACGCCTGGATAGCCGTTGTTGTACTCCGGGGCGACGATCACGATTCCGTCCGCCCGCGCCAGCCGGGAGGCAAACTCGCGCAACCCCGGCGGCGGGTCGTCGCGCTGATGCAGCCTTTCCTCCATGATGGGGAAGTCATACTCAGCCAGATCCAGGATCTCGGTCTCGACGCGGCCCGTGCGCCGCAGCCGTTCCGCCAGGAAACGCGCCACCCTGGGGCTCTGGCGGCCCCGGCGCACGCTGCCCAGGATGACAGGTATGTACAAGGGGTTCATACCGCTCAGGCTACCGCGCTAGATGCCCGGCTGGAGCGCCACCCGGTGGATGCAGACCCGTGGCCGCCGTATTCTGGTAGTGATGACGACATCCGGAGTGCCGGCTGGCCAGCCCATTCCCAATCCGGACGCCCGGCGCGGGCACATTGCGCAACTGCGGGAAGGGCCGCTGGACGTGCTCATCCTGGGCGGCGGCATCAACGGCGCCGGCATCGCGCGCGATCTGGCTCTGCGCGCCCGCGCCGGCGGGGTCGCCTTGCGCGTGGGCCTTATCGAGCAGCGGCACTTCGCCTCGGGCACTAGCGGGCGCAACTCGCAGCTCATCCACGGCGGGTTGCGGTACCTGAAGCAGCTTCAGGTCCACCTGGTGCGCGAATCGCTGCGGGAGCGCGCCACGCTGCTGGAGATGGCTCCGGGCCTGGTCGAGCCGCTGCCGTTCCTGATGCCCTTGTATGGGCCTCTGGCGCGGCCGTACTACCGCGCGGGCCTGTGGCTCTACGATCTGCTCGCCGGCCGCCGCGGCATCGCCCGCCACCGCATGCTATCCCGGGCGGAAGCGCTGCGGCGGGAGCCCGGCCTGGCCGCGCGCCGGCTGAGCGGCGGCGCCCTGTTCTATGACGCCCGGGTGCACGCGGCCCGCTTCGTGCTGGCCAACGTTTGCGACGCTATCCGCCACGGCGCTTTGGCCGCCAACTACGTGCGCGCCGAGGGCTGGACGCGGCAGGGCAGGCTGGTCAGCGTGACCGCGCGCGACACGCTCTCGGGCGAGGGCTTCCAGTTGCTCACCCGCAAGCTGGTGGACGCGACCGGCCCCTGGGGCGATCCGCGCACGCTGCGGCTGGTGCGCGGCTCGCACCTGGTGCTCCCCCGCGTCACCGCGGGCGATGGCGCCATCGCGCACTTCGATCAGGCGGGACGCATCGTCTTCTTCATCCCCTGGGGCGCCGCCGGCGAACTGACGCTGCTGGGCACCACCGACGTGGATCATGCCGGCGGGCCGGAAGAGGTCCGCGTCTCGCCCGAGGAAGCGCGCTACCTGATGGGCGTGGCCCGCCAGGTCTTCCCGGCGACCGGCCCGCTCGAGCCGGTCGCGGCGTTCAGCTCGCTACGCCCGTTGCTGCGCGACGATTCCGGATCCCCCACCCGGGCCACCCGTGAGCACCGCATCTGGAACTCGCCCGACGGCGTCCTGCACGTGGCCGGCGGGAAGTACACCACCTACCGCGTCATGAGCGAGGAGGCTTGCGACCTGATAGCGCGCGAGGCGGCGCCCGCGCTGGCCGGCCTGCACGTCACCGCGGAAGCGCCCCTTCCGGGTCATGCTCAGGTTCCCGACGCGGAGCTGCTGCCCTGTCAACCGGAAACCGCCCCCGCCGGCTTGGCCCGGCGTCAGGCCGCGCAGATCGCTTACGCGGTGCGCCACGAGATGGCCCAGCGCCTGCCCGATCTGCTGTTCGTCTCCACCTACTGGGGCTATGAGCAGCGGCTGGACCAGGAGGCGCTCCGCCCGTACGCCGCTGAGATGGGCCGCCTGCTGGGCTGGGACGCAAGCCGCCTCCGCCAGGAGACGGAACTGGCGGCGAGGCCCACCGGGAGGCGCGGTTTGGCGTAGACTGGGAGTGACCACGGCGGCTGCTCTGGGAATCGAGCCGGCCGGGGCCCTGGGTCACTGCCGACATGCTAGGGAAGCTGCTCCTCCGGTCTCTCCTCGCCTGCTGGCAGAACGGCCAGTTCGGCGCGGCGAAAGCTGCGGCCTTTTCCGGGCTGGTGGCCTTCTTTCCCATGCTGGCGACCGTGGCCGCCGTGCTGGTGCGCATGCGGGCGGAATTCCTCTCCCGGGTCATGGTAGATCTTCTGGAGGAGATACTGCCCCCCGGCGCGGCGGAACTGGCCTTCCAGCACCTGGCTCGGGAGGGCAGTCAGCCGGTGCTGTTGCCGGTAACCGCGGTGGTGGTGTCGGTGTGGGCGGCGGCGGGAGTGGTTACCAGCTTGATGCAGGGCTTCCGCGCCACCTACGGCATCACGCGCTCCCGCCCCCCGTTCGGGGACACGCTGGTGGCGATGCTGCTGGTGGGGGCGGCGGTCGGCCCGGTGCTGGGCGCATCGGCGGTGCTGCTGCTGGGGGCGCGAGTGGAACGCTGGGTGGCGGCGGCGCTGGGGCTGCTGCCGGCCGGCGTGGAGTGGCGCGGCGGGCTGGCGGTGCTGGGACGCGTCGCGCGCTACGCCGTGGCCTTGGGCGCCATCAGCGCCGGCGCGGCCCTGCTGTACTACTTCGGGCCGAACCGGCGGCAGAGCTGGCGCTTGGTCTGGCCCGGCGCGGTCCTGGCCACCGTGCTATGGTTCGGCGCAACCTTGCTATTCGCCTGGTATGCGCGCCACCTGGCCAACTACAACGTGGTGTACGGCAGCATCGCTGCGGTGATCGCCCTGGTGATGTGGATGTACCTGCTGGCGTTCGTGGCCCTGTACGGGGGCGAGTTCAACGCCCTGCGGGAGAAGCTGCCGCGGCGCGGCTAGGAGGCGGCTGAAAAAGCCCTGGGGCAAGCTGAAGCATGCCCCACGTGGGCGCGCAAGTCGGTGACCTGCGATGTAGCATAAGCTTCAGCTTGTGCTACGCACACCTGCCGGAAGGCTTTTTCAGCAGCCCCCTGGTCCCTATACTGAAGCATGGGCTTCCGCCTGGCCAGCGACTACCAGCCCCGCGGTGATCAGGCCACCGCCATCGAGCAACTGGTGCGCGGCGCGCTGGACGGCGAGCCGCACCAGGTGCTGCTGGGGGTCACCGGCTCGGGCAAGACCTTCACCATGGCCCAGGTGATGGAACGGCTGGGGCGGCCCGCGCTGGTGCTGGCTCACAACAAGACCCTGGCCGCGCAGCTCTACCACGAATTCAAAGGCTTCTTCCCCTCCAACGCGGTCGAGTACTTCGTCAGCTACTACGACTACTACCAGCCGGAAGCCTACTTGCCGGCCAGCGACGTCTACATCGAGAAAGAAGCCACCATCAACGAGGACCTGGACAAGCTGCGCCTGTCCGCCACCAAGGCGCTGTTCGAGCGCCGCGACTGCGTGATTGTGGCCTCGGTGAGCTGCATCTACGGGCTGGGCTCGCCGGACGCTTACTACGGCATGCTGCTGATGCTGGAGAAGGGCCAGAAGATCCCGCGGCAGCAGATCCTCCGCCGCCTGGTCGAGATCCTC
>VFZS01000526.1 GCA_016871095.1 Acidobacteriota bacterium | reverse complement strand
GACCAGTGCCTGCGTACCTTGCAGACGTTTCTTAACATGGTTGAGTTCGGCATGAACGTGCAGCAGGCCATCGAAGCGCCCCGCTGGACCACGCGCGCCTTTCCTGCCTCCAACTGGCCGCACACCATGTACCCCGGCGACCTGGGCGTGGAGGACCGCATCCCTGACAAGGTGCGCAAGGCGCTCGCCTCCCGCAAGCACAAGGTGCGCGCCCTGGGGCCCTGGTCGCTGGGGGCCAACGCCGCCATCCTAGTGGACTTGAAGACCGGAGTTGTCAGCGCCGGCGCGGACCCGCGCTGCGACGCCTACGCCCTGGCCTGGTAAGGAGGGAAGAAGGATGCGCGCCGTCCATCTGCTGATTGCCCTATACTCGGTGGCGATGACACTGAACGGTCAGCCAGGCTGGTATCCCCACGAGGGCGGCCAGCTCAAGTATCGCGTGAACATCCGCTTCGGCCAGGAGCCCGAGACCATGCCCGCCGGCTGGACCTTCGGGCGCGTCTCGGGCGTGGCCACCGACGCGGCCGGGCGCGTATACGTGGCGCATCGCGGCGTGCACGCCGATCCCATCCTGGTCTTCGACTCCCAGGGCAAGTACCTGCGTTCCTGGGGCAAGGGCATCTTCGGCAGCCCGCACGCCGTGCGCGTGGACCCCGAAGGCAACGTATGGACCACCGACACCGTGACGCACCAGGTGATCAAGTTCACCCCCGAGGGAATGCCCCTGCTGACGCTGGGCGTGAAGGGCCAGGCCGGCGCCGACCAGAAGACTTTCAACCGCCCCACCGATGTGGCCTTCACTCCGGCGGGCGATTTCTTTGTCTCCGATGGTTACGGCAACTCGCGCGTGGTCAAGTTCTCCCGCGACGGCAACTGCCTGCTGGAGTGGGGCCGCCGCGGATCCGGCCCCGGAGAGTTCAACCTCCCCCACGCCATGGCCGTCGATTCCAAGAGCCGCCTCTACGTCAGCGACCGCGAGAACAACCGCATCCAGGTCTTTGATTTCAGCGGCAAGTTCCTCCATCAGTGGACCCGCCTGGGTGCCACCCAGGGCGTCTTCATCACCCCGAAAGACGAGCTCTGGATCGTCACCCACCGCAGCAACATCGAGAACATCACCTACGACACGCTGGCCGGGCGCATCATGCGGATTGACCTGGAAACCGGCAAGATCCTCGGCTCCATGGAAAGCCCCGGCCACTGGCTGGACGTGAGCGCCAAGGGCGAGATCTTCATCGCCAGCCTCACCGGCAACGTCTTCCGCTTCTACCCCGGCTGGGTGGACCAGATGCCCGGCCGCTGACCGCAGCCAAACCCAGTGGGGCGGGCCTCCTGGCCCGCGAGCCGACCCCTGGTCGGCTAAGCTGCCGGGCCGCCGCCCCCGTGGCGCAGGCGGTTTCGCCTGCGGCGCGGCACGCTGGACCCGGGGACAGACGGAACGTTCCCCGCCGCCACCTTTCAGTGGAGTAGGCCTCCAGGCCTGCGGCCGGTTTTCAAACCGGCCTCTTTTTGCCTTTTGCCTTAGCCCCCCAGTGGGGCGGGCCTCCTGGCCCGCGAGCCGACCCCTGGTCGGCTAAGCTGCCGGGCCGCCGCCCCCGTGGCGCAGGCGGTTTCGCCTGCGGCGCGGCACGCTGAATGCCCGCCCCACCCTCCTTCGCTACGTGCTATGATCTAGCCGCGGGAAAGCCTCCCCTGTGCGGTTGGGGGCTCACTAGAGCTATGAGGCAGGGAGGAGTCATGCGAGTGACACGAGTGTTGTTTGTACTGGCTGCCGGAGTGTCCCTCTGCGCAGGCCAGCCCCAGAAGGCGCAACCGCCCAAGCCGCCGGCTAAAGCGGCGACGCCCACACCTCCTGCTAAAGCCACCGCTATGGCCGATGGTGTCTTCCTCGGCCGCAGCGGCAAGCCCATGGCCGGAGCGAGGGTGTTCCTGGGAGAAGTGGTGGGCGACGAAGAGTTCCCCTACGCGGTGATCAAGCTGCCCGACCGGCTGCCTTCGGCGGTCGTGGACGCGCAGGGGCGTTTCCAGTTCAAGAATTTCCCGCCCGGCAGGTATACCATCGTGTACCAGCCCGCTGGAGCCGCCGGCATTCTGCCGGTCCAGATCAGCATCCGGGCATTGAACTACGTGGACCGTTCCATCGCCCCCGGTCTGAAGGGCATCGAGCTGGGAAAGACCGACCCCTTCGAGAATCGTCCCTGGGGGAAGGTGTTCACTTTCCTGAAGGGCCACACCATGATGACCCAGGGGCCCGACATGAAGGTCTGGAACGCCACGGTGCGGCGCAATCCGGGCGGGCCGATGCTGGAGATCCGCCGGGGCCAACTGTGGATGCAGGTTATGGAGGAAAAGACCCAGTTCAAGATGGACGCATGGAGCTTCTAGGCGCTACACTGGCGCCATGATCCGTCCATTCGCCAGTGGAGTGTGTTTGTGCTTGGGCCTGTTGCCGGCCCTGTGCCGCCCCGCCGAGCCGGCCGCGCTTCCGGTGCGCGGCCTCCACGTGTCCGCGCCCAAACCGGAGGAGCTGCCCATCTCGCTTCGCTTCATCCGCGAGGGACTGGCCAAGCAGGGTGTCAACACCCTGGTGCTCGAGTTCAACTACCGCTACCAGTTCACCCGGCGCCCGGAGGTAGTCGAGCAAGGTGCGCTCTCGAAGGACGATGTCCGCGCGCTGCTGGACGCCTGCCGCCAGTCCGGCATTCGCCTCATCCCCCAGATCAACCTGCTGGGCCACCAGTCCTGGAGCAAGACCACACACGCTCTGCTGCGTGCGCACCCCGAGTTCGACGAGACGCCCGGCAAGTACCCCAATAACGAGGGTATCTACTGCCGCAGCTACTGCCCGCTCCACCCCCAGCTCCACGCCGTGGTCTTCGACCTCCTAGACGAGCTGGCCCAGGCCTGCGAAGCCGACGCCTTCCACGCCGGCATGGACGAGGTCTTCCTCATCGGCGAGGACGACTGCACCCGCTGCAAGGGCCGCAACAAGGCGGAGCTGTTCGCCGGAGAAGTCCGCGCGCTGCGTGATCACCTGGCGCGCTCCAACCGCGCCTTGTGGATCTGGGGCGACCGTCTCATCGACGGAGATCTCACCGGCATCGGCAAGTGGGAGGCCGCCACCAACGGCACGCATGGGGCCCTGCAACTGATCCCCAAGGATGTGGTGATCTGCGACTGGCACTACGAGCGGGCGGTCCCCACCGCCACCTGGTTCGCACTCCAGGGGTTCCAGGTGGTTTCCTCTCCCTGGCGCAAGGCGGGTGTGGCGCTCGAGCAACTTGAGCTGATCCGCAGCGCCCGCCGTAACGCGAACCCGGCCCTGGCGGCGCGCATGCTAGGGGTCCTGCAAACCACCTGGACCGGCGGGTTGGGCGGCATCGCCAGGACCTACTTCGGCGAGGGGCAGGCCGATCCCCGGGCGGTCGAGGCGGTGGCCTGTTTCCGCGCTCTGTTCGAGGAGTTGCGCAACTCCGGACTGCGCTGAGCGCCAGCCGGCCTCAGCTTCGCCGGCTGGACTCGCGCACGATCAGACGAGGGGAAATGAAGATGCGTTGTGGGGCCAGCGGCGTCTTGGCTTCGGTGCAGCGCAGCAGCAGCTCCGCGGCCGTCTGGCCAATCAAGGAGCTGTTCTGGTCAATGGTGGACAGCGGCACTCGCAGCAGGTCCGAGTAGTGGACGTTGCCCGACCCGATGATCGCTACGTCTTCAGGCACCCGCAGTCCCGCTTCCAGCACGGCCCGGATGGCCCCGGCGGCGACCGGGTCGTTGTAGCAGAAAACGCCATCGGGCAGCGGCTGCCGGCCGAGTAGCGCGCGCATCGCCTCGTATCCGGTGCCGTCCTGGTACTGGGCGTGAATGACATACTCGGGCGGCGTCTCCAGGCCGTGCCCCGCCAGGGCCCGGCGATACCCCCGCAGCCGGCCGATGCCGGTGGCAATGGCCGGACCCCGCAGGTGCGCGATCCGCCGGCGCCCTTGCTCGATCAGGTGCCCGGTGGCGAGTTCGCCGATCTCGTCGTCGTTGCCGCCTACGTAGTGCGCCTGGAGGCCGGGCGGCAGGCGGTCAATCAGCACGTAGGGCACCTTGCGGGTCCGTAGCATCTGGAACAGCCTCGCTTTGCCGCTCCTTTGTGCCGAGGCCACAATCAGCCCGTCCACGTTGCGGGCCAGCAGGGCCGCGATGTGCCGCTCTTCGGCCGCCGGG
>VFZS01000525.1 GCA_016871095.1 Acidobacteriota bacterium | reverse complement strand
GAGCTGCTGGCCTACGTCCGGTCCCAGATCGACCAGAAGCCGCGGCGCACCGGGCAGTGGCTGTTCACCGGCTCCCAGGAGGCGCCCTTGATGCAGGGCGTAAGCGAATCGATGGCCGGACGCGCCGCCATCCTCCAACTGCTGCCGTTCAGCCTGGCCGAGAGCGAGCGTGTCGGCCTGCTGCTGGGCGGTTTTCCGGAGGTTCTGGCGCGGCCCAGGGCGCGGGAGCTGTGGTTCAGCTCCTACGTGCAGACCTACCTGGAGCGGGACGTCCGGGCGATCATCAACGTGCGCGACCTGACCACCTACCGCCGGTTTTTGGCGCTGGCGGCGAGCCGTCACGGGCGGGTGTTGAACAAGACCGACCTGTCGGCCCCTCTCGGTGTGTCGGTTCCCACGGTGAGTGAATGGCTTCACGTGCTTGAGGTCACCGGGCAGATCATTCTGGTGCCGCCCTACTTGGAGAACTTCGGCAAGCGCCTCATCAAGTCGCCGAAGCTGTACTTCACTGACTGCGGGCTGCTGTGTCACCTGCTAGGCATCCTCTCCGCGGCCGAACTGGGGCGCTCCCCGTTCCTGGGCGCCCTGTTTGAGGGGTTCGTGGCCCAGGAGATCATCAAGAGCCAGGTCAATGCTGGTGGGCGGCGGGAGCTTTACTACTTCCGCGACCAGCAGGGGCTGGAGGTGGATTTCCTGGTTCCCCGGCGGGACGGGAAGCTCTGGATGATCGAGTGTAAAGCCGCCAAGACCCTCCAGCCGGCGATGGGGCGTCCGCTGCTCTCGCTGAAGCGTTCGATGAGCCGGCCGCCGGGACGCCTTCTGGTGGTTCATCGGGGACCGGCTGGCGGGCCCCCCATGCGGGCGCTGGCGCCTGGGGTGGAGACGCTGGACGTGCAAGGCCTGGTGAGCGCGCTAACGGGCCGGTAAGGCTGGCGGCAGTGAGCACTGGGCCAGGCGGAGGGCCTCCCAGTACATGCCGGTGACGTGGTAGCCGGCCATCCACACGGAGCCTTTGTTGTGCTCGGCCACCGAACGGGGGACTCCGGGCTGGTAGCTGCGGAACCAGCCGCCGTGGTCCGGGTCGATGAAATTGCGCTGCACGAACTTGCGCGACCGGGCGAAGGGCTCCCAGAGTTCCTCCCGGTTCCGCAGCACGGCGTAGTGCGCCAGCGCGCGCAGCAGCTCCGCCTGCTCCCACCAGCCCTTGGGACCCGGGCGCACGTGGCCCTGGTAGTCGCCGCGTGAAAAGATGCCGCCTTCGTCCCGGTCGTATCCCACCCGCATGCCATAGCCGAGCAGACGGCGGCCCGTGCCCAGGAAGGCCTCCGGCAGGCCTTTCTCCACCGCGCGGCTGAGCAGGAAGGCCCACTCGAACTGGTGGCCCAACTCGATCAGGCCGCGCTGGTCGGCAGGCAACGGCTTCCAGTTCTCGTCGAACAACTCCGGCAGGTAGCCTTCCTCCTTCTGGAAGAGCTTCCCGAAGATGGCTTCCGCCAGCGCCTGTGCGTCCACCAGGACCGGCGCCGCGCCGGTCACGTCGTGCAGCGCCAGCAGGGCCTCGAACAGGTGCATCATGGGGTTCTGGGAGTTTGTGCCGCGCACCTCGGAGAAGTCGCGCGTGGTGCGCGGCTTGACGAAGCCGGACTCATAGCGGAGTTTGGCCTTCATCTCCGCCCAGGTTTCGAGGGCGGCCTGGCGGAACCGTTCCTCGCCGGTGACGCGGGCGGCGTGCGCGAGGCCGAAGATCACGAAGGCGTGGCCGTAGCTGTCCTTGCCGTTGTCGAGAACCTTCCCCTCGGGCGAGACGCTGTAGAACCAGCCGCCGTGCTCGCGATCACGGAAGTGCTCGAGCAGGAATTCCGCACCCTTGACGACGGCCTCCAGGTAGGCCGGCTGCCGGGTCAGCTCGAAGCCCGTGGCCAGCACGTAGAGCAGCCGGGACTGGGAGACCAGCGTGGCGGTCTGCCGGCCCACGGGCTGCCACTCGCGATCGAGCGAGGTTTGGAAGAAGCCGCTGGGCGTCACCGTGGCCGCGCGCCAGTGAGCGACCTCCTCGAGAATGGCCTTGCGGAACCACTCGCAGTCGATGTGCGGCCCGGCCGCCGCCGAAAGCGCGAGCAAGAGACCACAACCGAGGGACGCCATGCGTCAAGGTTATCACCCTGGACGGGTAGCACATTTTGCCACACATCCTGCTAGGCTGAGAGCATGGGCAGTCGAGCAACGGTCAATGTCTCGCTGACGCCACAGCTTCAGCGATTCGTGAACTCCCGCGTGGCTTCAGGCCGCTACCAGTCGGCCAGCGAGGTGGTCCGGGAGGGCTTACGGCTGCTGGAGGAGCAGGAGGCCGCAAGACGCGCCGCTTTTATGGGCCTCCGCGAGCAGATCGCGGTGGGGCTGGAACAGGCCCGTCGCGGAGAACTCCTCGACGGCGAAGCCGTGTTCCGGGAGCTGGGGCGGCGCAAGCCGAAGCGGCGAGGCTGATGAGCCGACAATACTCGCTCACCCCAGCGGCCCGCGCGGATCTGGTTGAGATCGACAGCTACCTTCGCCGAGAGAGTCCACAGGCAGCCACTCAGGTTCGCACCAAGCTCCGCGACGCGATGCGGGGGCTGGCTGAACGGCCCGGCATGGGTCATCTTCGGGAGGACCTGGCGGACGAGCCATTGCGGTTCTGGCCCGTGTATTCGTACCTCATCATCTACCGGATAGAAGCGCGCCCCCTCCAGATCGTTCGTGTGCTGCACGCGTCCAGGGACGTCCACAAGCTGCTCTCATGCACCGGTTGACTCGGCCTTCTTTTTAGGCCGTGAAGTCTGGGGTGTTCACTACCCAGTTGACGACGTAGAATAGGTCGAATGACTCCCCGCGAGCGGATGATGGCGGCGCTGGAGCACCGCGCGCCGGATCGCGTGCCCATGGACCTGGGCACCACGCGCTTCACGGGGATGGTCGGAAGCGCCTACGAGGAGCTGCGCGCGCACCTCGGCGTGGGCGAGCCGGGGCCGCTCATCGACCGCATGCAGCAACTCGTGCAGCCGGACGAGCGCGTGCTCGAGCGCCTGGGTGTGGACGCGCGCGCCGTCTCGCAAGGAGCGCCGGACCGGGGAGGCGACCTCGAGCTGGGCGATCACCGCTACCGCGACGAGTGGGGCGTGGTGCGGCGGCGTCCCCCGGGCTGCCACTACTACGAGCTGGAGACCTGCCCCCTGGCTGGCGAGATCACCGCGGGGACCATCGCGCGGCATCCATGGCCCGATCCGACCGACCCCGGCATCGTACGCGGTCTGCGCGAGAGGGCCGAGCGGCTGCGGCGGACCGGCTACGCCGTCATTTACAACGCGCGGTTCAACCTGGTGCACACCACGCAGTACCTGCGGGGCTTCGAGGACTGGTACCTGGACCTGGGGGCCGATCACGATCTGTTCACCGCTCTCATGCAGGCCGTCTGGGAGGTCCTCGCGGAGTTGAACCGCCGCACCTTGAGCCAGCTTGGGGACCTGATCGACATTGTGGCCTACGGCGACGACATCGGGCAGCAGGACCGGCCGGTGTGCGCCCTGCCGCTCTACCGCAAGCTGATCCGCCCGTTTCAGGAGCGCCTGGTGGATCTGATCCGGGCTCACACGCGGGCCAAGATCCTCTATCACACTTGCGGGTCGGTGTACCGCTACATCGAGGACTTCATCGCCATCGGCATCGACGCGCTCAATCCGATTCAGGTGAGCGCCAAGGACATGGAGCCCGGGCGGCTGAAGCGCGACTTCGGCGGGCGGATCGCCTTCTGGGGCGGCATCGACAGCCAGCGCGTGCTGCCGCACGGCTCGCCCGCTGAAGTGCGCACCGAGGTGCGGCGGACCTTCGAACTGATGGGCGCGGGCGGCGGTTGGGTGCTGGCCGGTGTGCACAACATCCAGCCGGACGTGCCGCCCGAAAACGTGTGCGCGATGTTTGAGGCGGGCCGCAAGTGCGTTTACGAACCATCCGAGCCGCGAGCGTCAGCGAGCGGTCTATGAACGAAGGAGGACTGCCAGTGAGCGTCTCACGACGAGCTTTCGTAACCACCGCCGCGGCGGCGGCACGGGTGCTGGGGGCCAACGAACGCATACGGCTGGGCATTATCGGAACCGGCGGACGCGGCTCCTACCTGATGAACGTGGCCAACAAGGTGGGCGGCATCGAGTGGGTGGCCGTCTGCGACGCCTGG
>VFZS01000524.1 GCA_016871095.1 Acidobacteriota bacterium | reverse complement strand
CCCCTTCATCGGCGGCGAGGAAGAGAAGGTCGAGCAGGAGACCCAGAAGATCCTGGGCGAGCTGGCCGGCGACCACATCGCGCCGCTGGAGGCGCGGGTGAGCGCGCACTGCAACCGCGTGCCGGTCACCGACGGGCACACCGAGAGCGTGTCGGTGGAGCTCGCCGGCAAGCCCGCGGCCGAGGAGATCCTGGCGGCCATCCGGGTTTTCCGCGGCCTGCCGCAGGAGCGCGGACTGCCCAGCGCGCCGGCCCAGCCGGTCATCTACATGGAGGAGCCGAACCGGCCGCAGCCGCGCCGGGACGTCGAGCGCGAGCGCGGCATGGCCGTCTTCGTGGGCCGGCTGCGCCCCTGCCCGGTGCTGGACTGGAAGTTCGTGGCCATGGGACACAACACCGTGCGCGGGGCCGCCGGCGCGGCGGTGCTCAACGCGGAGCTGATGCTCTCGGAGGGATTGCTCGAGCCATGATCGTCATGAAATTCGGCGGCACGTCGGTGGAGTCGGCGGCCGCCATGGAACGAGTCGCGAAGATCGTTCAGGAGCGCTTGGATCGCCGGCCGGTGGTGGTGGTGTCGGCCATGGGCAAGACCACCAACAAGCTGCTGGCGCTGGCCGGCGCGGCGGTGGAAGGCCGCCGGGAGGAGGCCCTCGAGCAGTTGCAGGCGCTGCGCGAGTACCACCTCAAGGAAGCCGGCCAAGTGGTTTCGGAGGCCGAGGAGGCGGAACTCGAGGCGGTAGTCACCGAGCACTTCCGCGAACTCGAGGAGCTGGTCAAAGGTCTGGCCGTGCTGGGCGAGGTGACGCCGCGCTCTTGGGACGCCATCGCCAGTTACGGCGAGCGGCTCTCCAGCCGCGTCCTCGGGCTGGCCCTGCGGCGCTTCGGCATGGACAGCGCGCACGTGGACTCGCGCAGCGTCATCGTCACCGACCAGCGGCACACCCAGGCCGCGCCGCTCAGCTTCGAGACTTACTCGCGGCTCGCCACCGTCATTCCCCGCATGGCCGAGCGTCGGGTAGTGGTGATGGGCGGCTTCATTGGGGCCACCGAGGACGGGGTCACCACCACGCTGGGGCGCGGCGGTTCCGATTACACCGCTTCCATCGTGGGCGCCGGCATCGGCGCCGAGGAGATCCAGATCTGGACCGACGTCGACGGCATGCTGACCGCCGATCCCAGCCTGGCCCCCGAGGCGCGCCGCGTCAGGATCATCTCCTTCGACGAAGCCGCCGAGCTGGCCTACTTCGGCGCCAAGGTGCTGCATCCGGCCACCGTGCTGCCGGCCATCGAGCGGAACATCCCGGTGCTCATCCTGAACTCGCGGCGGCCGCAGGTGGAAGGCACGCGCATCGTGGCCGAGCCGGTGCCCTGCGCCAACCCCTTCAAGTCCATCGCCAGCAAGCGCGGCATCACGGTGATGACCATCCAGTCCACCCGCATGCTGATGGCTTACGGGTTCCTCAAGCGCATCTTCGAGGTGTTCGACCGCTACGAAACCCCGGTGGATATGCTGGCCACCAGCGAGGTGAGCGTCTCGCTGACCATCGACAACACCGGCCGCCTCCGGGACATCCTCGAGGATCTGCGGCAGTTCTCCCAGGTGGTGGTCGAGGAAGACCAGGCCATCGTGTGCCTGGTGGGCGACAACGTGCGCGCAACGGCGGGCCTGGCGGCGCGGGTGTTCGGCGCGCTAGCCCGCCTCAAGGTGCGCCTGATCTCGCAGGGCGGCTCGCAGTTGAACCTGGGGCTGGTGGTGGCGCAGCAGGACCTCGAGGAAGCCGTGCGCAGCCTGCACCGGGAGTTCTTCTCCGACCTGGACCCCGCGGTGTTCGACTGACATGAACCTGGCAATCGTGGGCTACGGCAAGATGGGGCGGCTCATCGAGCAGCTCGCCCCCGAGTACCGCTTCACGGTCGCGCTGAAGCTGGACGAGTTCAACAACGCCGGTTTCGCCGGGATGACGCCGGAGAATTTCCGCGGCGTGGACGTGGCGGTGGAGTTCTCGGTCCCCTCGGCCGTGGCGGGCAACCTCGAGCGGCTGGCCGGCCTGGGGGTCAACGTGGTGGTGGGAACCACGGGCTGGCTGGAGCAGCTCGAGGCGGTGCGCGCCCTGGTCGAGCGCGCCGGTATCGCCCTGGTATGGAGCCCCAACTACTCGGTGGGCATGAACGTGTTCGCGCGCCTGGCCGAGGAAGCAGCCCGCCGGCTCGCACCCGAGGAGGACTACGAAGCCTGGGGCTGGGAGATCCATCACTCGGCCAAGAAGGATGCGCCCTCGGGCACCCTGCTCAAGCTGGTCGAGACCATGCGGCGCGCCGGGTATGCGCGACGCATCGACACCGGCTCCAATCGCGCCGGCCGGCATCCCGGCACGCACGAGATCGGATTCGACTCGGCCGCCGACACCATCACCCTGCGCCACACTGCGCGCAGCCGCGAGGGCTTCGCCCGCGGCGCGCTCAAGGCCGCGCGCTGGGTGGCCGGCAAGCGCGGCTTCTTCGAGTTCGGTGAAGTTCTTTTCGGGGAGAGGAGGTAGACATGTTCACTGGTTGCGGCACGGCGCTGGTGACTCCGTTCAACCGCGACTCGTCCCTCGACGAAGGCGCGCTGCGCAGGCTGGTGCGCCGGCAGATCGAAGCGGGCATCGACTTCCTGGTGCCCTGCGGCACCACCGGGGAGAGTCCCACCCTCACGCCCGAAGAGCACCTCCGCGTGGTGGAGATCACCCTCGAGGAGGCCAGGGGCAAGGCCCCGGTGCTGGCCGGCGCGGGCGGCTACAATACCGCCGAGGTCATCGAGTTGGCCAAGGAAGTCGAGAAGCTGGGCGCCGACGGGATCCTCTCGGTTACGCCCTACTACAACAAGCCCACCCAGGAGGGCCTGTACCAGCACTACCGGGCCATCGCCGCGGCCGTGCCGCTGCCCATCGTGATTTACAGCGTCCAGGGCCGCACCGGGGTGAACGTCGAGCCCGCCACCCTGAAGCGGCTCGCGGAAATCGACAACCTCGTCGGCGTCAAAGAGGCCTCCGGCAACATCGCCCAGATGGCCAACATCCTGCACCAGGTTCCCGACCGCTTCGCCGTGCTCTCGGGCGACGACGCGGTGACGCTGCCGCTCATCGCGCTGGGCGGGCGCGGGCTGATCTCCGTGGCCTCCAACGAGATTCCCGCCGAGATGAAGGAATTGGTGCGCCGCTGCCTGGCCAACGATTTCCCCGCCGCGCGCGAGTTGCAGCGCCGCTACCTGCCGTTGATGGAGATCAACTTCGTCGAGACCAATCCGATCCCGGTCAAGGCCGCCATGGCCCTGATGGGGCTGCTCGAGCCGGTGTGGCGGCTGCCCCTGGTGCCGCCCAAGCCGGAGAGCCGGGCCAGGATCGAGAATGTGCTCGCCGAACTGGGGTTACTCACACATGCTGCCGCCGCTCGAAGCTGACATCGAACGCCTCTTCGAGGAGAAGCCGGACAAATACGCCGAGGAGCACTTCCGGCTCTTCCAGGCCTTCAAGGAGGCCTTGAACGCCGGCCAGGTGCGCGCCGCCGAGCCGGACCCGGACACGAAAACCGGCTGGCGCGTGAACGCCTGGGTGAAGAAGGGTATCCTGCTGGGCTTCCGCATGGGCGCGCTGGTGGATATGTCGGTGGACCCGGTGCGCCAGCCGTTTTTCGATAAGTCCACCTATCCGGTGAAGCGGCTGACGGCGGCCAGCGGAGTGCGCATCGTGCCGGGCGGCTCCAGCATACGTGACGGATGCTACGTGGGCCGGGGCGTGACCTGCATGCCCCCTATGTACATCAACGTGGGTTCTTATGTAGGAGAGGGAACCATGGTGGACTCGCACGCCCTGATCGGAAGCTGCGCCCAGGTGGGGAAGAGCTGCCACATCTCGGCCGCCGCGCAGATCGGCGGCGTGCTCGAGCCGGTGGGCGCGTTGCCCGTCATCATCGAGGACGAGGTGCTGGTGGGCGGCAACTGCGGCGTCTACGAGGGCACCGTGATTAAGCGCCGCGCCGTGCTGGGCACGGGAACGATCTTGAACCGCTCGACGCCGGTCTACGACGTGGTGCGCGGCGAGGTCTACACAGCCACCGATGAGGAGCCGCTCATCATCCCCGAGGAAGCCGTGGTGGTGGCCGGAGCGCGCGCCCTCCCCCGCGGCCCCGGCAAGGACTGGGGCATCTCCGTCTACACCCCCGTCATCGTCAAGTACCGGGA
>VFZS01000523.1 GCA_016871095.1 Acidobacteriota bacterium | reverse complement strand
CTTCCGGATGCGCATCGCCACAAACCGACATGGCACCTCCCAGCCCTGGGGCTGGTAGAGGCACTCGTTGTACTCGGAGGCCCCGTGCCGGTACCAGCCGGCCTCGGGGAAGGGCGGCGCGCAGCGCTTGTTGCCGAAGGTGAACTCGAACCCCTCGTCCTGACAGGCTTTGACGCTCTCCCAGCCGATGAACTCCCCATCGCCGTGGACCCGGACCGCCTGGACGTGCGGGGGCAGGAGCTTCCGGAACTGCCGGATCTGCCGCGCCACCTCGCGGGTGGTGATGGTCTCCCCCCGCCGCTGCGTGCCGCAGAGGTACTCCCGGGTCTCCGCCAGGAAGCAGAGCACGGGCCGGAGCCCCTGCTTGCCCCGGTGCTTGGGGTTGTGGCCCTTGCGCGCCCCTTCAATCGCCCCGTACACCGTGCTGACCGTCGTGTCGATGTTCACCGTGACCCGGGTCGGCCGGTAGGCGCAGAGGGCCCACACCGTGGCCCGCAGCGCCGCCCCCAGCCGCAGCAGGGCGGCCGACTGCACGATCGACAGCGAGCGCAGGTACCGCCAGAAGGTGCTCACCGCCGGCAAGGCCCGGACGCGCAAGACCCCGCAGACCATGGGGTCGTAGCGCACGTAGGCGAAATGCCCCCAACCGCTGGAACCCGATGAACAGCAGCAGCAGGACCCCCAGCAGCATGCGGTACCCGCCCAGCTTCGGCTCCCGCCTCGGGTGGACATAGTGCGCGGCAAACGCCTGCTCGAACCCCAGCAGGTCCAGGAACTTCACCAGCGCGAGCAGGCCCCCGAACGCGGTCAGCCGCTCCGAGCATTCCCCGTACGGCGTCTCCGCGGTGATCCGCACGGGCCGCGCGCCATCGGATTTCCTGCTCGGTCCTTGCCTTCCAGGCCATTTTGCCCTACTCTGGCGCTTAACCATCGGGGTTACCTCCTTTCGGCTTGGCCGTTGTTTACTTCCAGCCAATCCTAGCGGGGGTCCCCGGTGGTTTCCTAATCGTTTTTCAGCCGCTCAGTGCAATATTGAGGTATACACTATCCCCGCGAACATGTCCACCAGAATAGGGGCTCCCGAAGTTTGGTGTCCAGGACGCACGCAGGGGTAGCGGCGTCTCCCGCTGATGCTCGCTCCATCCCCTCATCCCCCGTAGTCGGGCGCGTGGCCGCCTTGCTTTGCGCCGAGGCGGGGGCTCACCTGTCCCTCAGTCGACGAACTGCTTAGCGGTGGCAATGTCGATCTCCCGCGGGCGACTGGCCTGCCCGGCCAAGGGTGGGAAGTCGTGTGGGGAAAAAAGCGGAGGAGTCGAAAGAAAAAGCTGGTGTCCGCGGCCGAACTCTGGTACAAGTCTCTCCAGAACGCTGGAGCAGGCCGTGCCGAGACGCAAGCTCACCGACGCCGAGACCGCCGCCCGCGTGGCCCGCCTGGGCACGCCGCTCCACCTCTGCCAGCGAGACGACGCGGCCGTGGGAAGGGCCTTGCACGAGCGCAAGGTCGTCGACGACGTCGAGGCGCTCGGCAAGGTCCGCTTCTTCGACGAGTTCTTCACCTTCCTCAGGCACCGCAAGGTGTGGCCGTGGCTCGAAGCCTTGGACCCGCAGCGGCGGGTGCGGGCCTCGATCGGCTGGGCGGCGATGGTGGGCGTCTACGTCATGCGGATCGTCCTGGGGGTCCCCTCGGTCCCGCAGACCGAGGGGCTGATCCTGACCGATCCCGCGCTCATGACGCTCTTCGAGCTCGCGGCCTTCGTCCAGACCGGGCTGACCCGGCGGGGGCTGTCCCGCGCGCACGGGCTGCCGGAGGTGCGCGGGGCCTTCTCCGGGGAGGCGATGGTCGACACCCTGGTGCAGGTCTCCCTGGTCGCGCTCGCGCGGACCTTCAACGCGGTGGTGAGGCTCCTCGCCGAGGCTGGCTACTTCCCCCGGCGCGTCCATGCGGTGGTCGACTGCACGGACTGCGAGGCGACGCCGAAGTACCGGATGCTGTCGGGTGGGCCCGTTGCCAGCGTGACGCGCCACACGCGGCCCGATCATCGCCACAACCGGCACGCGCCGAAGGTCCCCACCACGGTCTGGGGCTGGAAGGTGTGGCTGATGTTCTGCCCCACGAGCGGCATCCCCATCGCCGTCTACGTCGACCGGATCAACGTCGACGACCGGGTCTGGATGCTGGCGCTGGTGCTGCAGGGCCAGGCCAACCTCGGGGAGCGGCTCACGACGGTCGCCTTCGACCGCGGCTTCTGGGACGGGCAGGAGCTCTACCGGGTGGCGCAACAGGTGCCGTTCTTCATCCCCGGCAAGGCGGATCTGGAGATCACCCAGGAGGCGCGGCGCGCCGCCCGGGAGGTCTATGCCCGCTATCGGCACGGGCGGCCGGTCGCGGACGCGGTGGTGGCCACGCGTCCGCTCTTGGTGGTGAGGGGCAAGGGGAAGCAGCGGCAGGCGAGGCAGCAGGAGCTGCTCGTGATCGGGCTCCCGGGCCTGGACTGCCCCACCTATGCCGCGGCGCCTCCGGGGTCGAAGGTGCACGCGAAGAGGTTCGTCCCCGGCCGGCTGAACGCCGCCGTGGTCCTGGCGGATCCCACCTACCCCCACGCGGACCCGGACGAGCCCCTGGTGATTCTGACCTCTGCGCCGCTGGACACCCCCCGGGACGCGCTGTTCGCCTACGACCGGTTCGACGCGCGGGGGGTCATCGAGAACTCGGGGAACAAGCAGGCCAAGCGCGAGTGGACGCTCGAGGCGCCCCTGGAGAAGAGCGAGGCGGCGGTCTACCTGCACGTCCACGTCGTGTTCATGCTGCTGGGGCTGCTGGCCGCGTTCCGCGCCCAGCAGGCGGCCGCGCAGCAGGCTGACGCGCGGGGCGAAGACACGGGGATGGCCCGCTACCGCCGGGCGGTGGAGCGGGCCAACCGCGACAAGGTGCTGGTGCGGGAGGGGGACCGCTACGCGATTCTCTGGGCCTGGGAGCTGGCGGTCTTGGCCGGGCTGCGGCTGCGGTGGCACCCGGCGGAGACGGCCGCCACGATCCTCGCACGCTACGGCGGGGGGCCGGGTGCTTCCCCGGGGCCCGCGCCATGAGCGAGCTCACGGTTCGCGGGCGGCCGCTCTCGGCGGAGCAGCTCGCGCTCATCCGCGCGATCGCCAGCCAGGCCGGTCAGACGCGCTACGCCATCTCGCGGGCGGTCTGCGCCCGCCTGGGCTGGGTCCAGCCCAATGGCCGGCCCTGGGATATGGCCTGCCGCTACCTGCTGTTGCGGCTCGAGCGGCAGGGGCTCCTCACGCTGCCCCCGGCCCGCATCGCCAGCCTCCGGCGCGGCCCACCCCCCCTCTCGGCGGCCGGGGAGCCCCAGGCACCGGTGAGGGCGCCGGTCGGCCAACTCGGGCCCCTGCACTTCGCGCAGGTGGAGGGCAGGCCGCTGGCGCGGCTCTGGAACGAGTACATCCACCGCTACCACTACTTGGGGCTGGGGACGCTGGTCGGGCCCCAGGTGCGCTACCTGATCGGGTACGCGGGCGGCTGGTTGGCCGCCATGGGCTTTGGCGGCGCGGCCTGGCAGCTCGCCCCGCGGGACCGCTGGATCGGCTGGAGCCCGATGCAGCGGCAGGCCCGGCTGCCCCTGGTGGTCAACCAGGCCCGCTACCTCATCCTCCCCTGGGTCCACTCCCCCAATCTCGCCTCGCACCTCTTGGCCCTGGCTGCCCGGCGGCTCCCCCACGACTGGGAGCAGAAGTACCACCGCCGGCCGCTGCTACTCGAGACCTTCGTGGAGGCCCGGCGCTACCCGGGCACCTGCTACCGCGCGGCCAACTGGCTGCACTTAGGCTCCAGCCAGGGCCGCGGCAAGCTGGACCGCGATCACAGCCAGGCGCTCCCCGTCAAGGACATCTTCGTCTACCCCTTGCATCGCCAAGCCCGCGAGCGCCTCCGCGCGGAATAGGCTTCTCACGCCCCCTCGATTCCGCGCCTCTCGAACCGGGGTCCGCTCTCGGCGCTCCCCCCTCAGTCCCCGCCTCAATGCACCACTCGACGGCCATGAGGCCGACCACGGGGGATGACTGTTGCCGCTCTTGTCACAACGGAGGTTGTTGAGCTTTCCGTAACCTACGCTTTCTGGTGAGTGTCACCGTGCGGCTCGGAGCGGAGCAAGCATCAGCGGGAGACACCGCTACCCTTGCGTGTGTCCTGGACACCAAACTTCGGAACGCCCCTG
>VFZS01000522.1 GCA_016871095.1 Acidobacteriota bacterium | reverse complement strand
GCGGATGATGATCTCGACGTCCACGCCGAAGTCGTCGGGGTAGCCCAGCACCTCGATGACCCGGCCGCTCGCGCTGTGCCCCGGCGCGGGCAGCCGCACCAGCTCGACAATGACCATCATGCCGTCCAGCTCGGACGGGTCCTCGATCTCCAGCGGACGCACGCCCACGCGGTTTTTCATGCTCCCGCGCGGCGGGCGTTCGTGGCCGGGCGGGATCTCTATGGGCTGCCGGATCTCGTCGTCGTGCGGGAGGACGTAGCTGCCGCGGCGGGTCGCGCGGAACTCCCCCACCACGGTGGGACGCGCGCGGGGTGCGGCAGGGCGGGTCACATCTTCAGTCCAGGAACTCCACCCGGTACTCTTCGATGACCGGGTTGGAGAGCACGTCGCGGGCGATCTGGTCCATCTCCTGCTCCGCCCGCGCGCGGTCCGCCCCTTCTGTGAGGACGATGTCGAAAAACTTCCCCTGGCGGACCGCCGCCACGCTCTGGTGGCCGTGGCTCACGAGCGCCGCGCAGATGGTCTGCCCCTGAGGATCGAGCACTGTGGGCTTCAAGGAAACGTAGACGCGCACTTTCATGGAACCACCATTGTAGCGTCAGGCGGACCGGGGACAGGCTGCCCCGTCCACGGGGGGAGGGGGTGGCCTGTCCCCGGCCCAGTTGGCACTTTTGGGGCCCCCTGAAATCTAGCGAACGAAGCCAATTGGGGAAGCGGCGCAAGTGCCTGCACTCGTAGGATAAGCGGAGGCCAGGCGGACGGGGAGGCAGGGCGCGGGGAAGTGTATGAAAAAGCAGGAGATTGAGGTGGCGGGAGGTGGTCACCGAAGACCCCCGCAGCGGCATGCGCCTGGACCCCAACCGCCCCGACGACCCCGAGTACATCACCCGCCTCCTCGGCCAGGTCATCCGCCTCAGCCTCGACACCCTCGCCACCATCCGCTCCCTTCCCGTCTGGTAGTAGGGTTGCGTCGCGCAAGTCAACGGCCCACCGCGCCCCACGGGGTGCTCGCCCTGTCGCCTGCCGCGATCCACGCGCAGCGCCCTCGGGGCCCGCCGACACTCGCCCCGCCCCTTCGCCTCAGTCTCGAAGCTTTTTGAGAATGTGCTTTGGAGACCGCCCCGCTGGCGGGGAAGGCGAAGATCGGTTCACAGCGCGGCTGCGCCGCAACCAAACCCGGTGGGGCGGGCCTCCAGGCCTGCGGCCGGTTTTCAAACCGGCCTGAGCCGGCAGGGACGCCGGCTGCAAGCGTGGACGCTCGCCCCACCGGCGGCCCGAGAAATCGTCGCGCCACGGCACGAAACTGGTCAACAGCAGTGCACAGGGGCCGGGCCTGGAGGCCCGGCGCAGACCTGGAGGTCCGCCCCACCGGGGTGAAGGCCAGGGGCAGGATTCGTCGCAGCGGAAGAAGAACTCCACGGCTGGTAGTACGGAAGCAGCACTTGGCCCCGGCGGCCCACGTCCGCGCCAAGCTGGCGGGGAGGTGAGGGGGGAAGAGACCATCCCACCGCACGTGGGGAGAACGTTGGTCCGGGGACAGGCTGCCCCGTCCACGGGGGGACGGGGTGGCCTGTCCCCGGTCCCTGACTCACGCGACACGGAACCGGCGGATGGCTTCCTCGTCCAGCTCCACGCCCAGCCCCGGCTCTTGAGGCACCGAGAGGTACCCCTCCCTGGCGCGCAGTTTTTGGCGGGTGACGAACTCGCGCAGGTTGGTCTCCTCCTCGGCCACAAACTCGCAGATGAGGGCGTTGGGAATGGAGTTCAGCCAGTGCAGCGCCGCGGTCACGTTGATGTAGGTGGTGAAGCCGTGATTGGCCACGACCAGGCCACGGTCCCAGGCCAGCGCGGCAATCTTCATCGC
Organism: Acidobacteriota bacterium; assembly: GCA_016871095.1. Taxonomy (GTDB): domain Bacteria; phylum Acidobacteriota; class Terriglobia; order Bryobacterales; family Bryobacteraceae; genus VFZS01. Next base: position 2,361 of record VFZS01000522.1, on the reverse strand, counting down.
TTCGGTGAATCCGCCGCAGCGGGTGAGGTCCACTTGCACCACGTCGATGCGCCCGCGGTCCATCAGCTCGAGGAACGAGAGGCGGTTGCTCTCCTCCTCGCCGGCGGCGATGCGCACGTCGGTGGAGTCGGCCAGGCGCCGGTAGCCGTCGTAATCGTCCGGGCGCAGCGGCTCCTCCAGCCAGTAGATGTCGTACTCGGAGAAGGCGCGGGCGCGCTGGAGCGCGGTGGCGGCGTCCCACACCAGGCCGGCGTCGATGAGCAGATCGGGGCCGTCGCCGAGCCCGCGGCGGGCCTCGCGCACCAGGGCCACGTCGGTGCGCTCGTCCTGCCCCATGGGGTCCCAGCCGAACTTGACGGCGGTGAAGCCCTGGTCGCGGTAGCGCCGGGCCAGCTCGCCGGTCTTCTCCGGCGTGGCGCCGAACAGCGAGCTGGCGTAGCAGCGGATCTTCTCACTGAAACCGCCGCCCAGCAGCTTCCACACGGGCAGGCCCAGCGCCTTGCCCTTGATGTCCCACAGCGCCAGGTCGATGCCGCTCATGGCGTGCACACCCACACCGCGCCGGCCCCCGTAGATGTTGGCGCGGTACATCTTGTACCAGAGCCTCTCGGTCTCGAAGGGATCCTCGCCGATCACCACCTGGGCCAGCCCGCAGGCGGTGGTGTGAGAGAAGGGGCCGTCGATGGCGCCCTTGACGGCCATGGGGTTGGAGTCCACCTCGCCCAGGCCGGTGATGCCGGCGTCGGTCTCGACGCGCACCACCAGTGCGTCCTGCCCGCTGTCGCACTGGAACTTCACCTCCGGCTGGCGGAGGTACATGGTCTCGACTCGGGTGATCTTCATCTCATCTGATACACTATCTCTCTCAAAGGTTGTTGTCGAGGAGATGGGGCCTCAGTGAAGCTCTGTGTACTCTCGAGCGGCAGTTCCGCCAACAGCATTTTCGTCTCCGCCGGCCGGACGAAGCTCCTCATCGACGCGGGGCTTAGCCGCCGCGAGATCATGAACCGCCTGACCGCCATCGGCGAGCGCGCCGAGGCCCTGGATGCCGTCCTCATTACCCACGAGCACACCGACCACATCAGCGGCCTGGCGCCCCTGGTTCGCAAGATCAACATACCGGTCTACATGACCCACCGCACCGCACCGGCGGTGGCCTGGGAAGATTTCACCCCGAAGCTGCACACCTTCCAGGCGGGCACGCGCCTGTCGCTCGGCGATTTCGAAATCGACACCTTCACCGTGCCGCATGACGCCGCCGACCCGGTGGGCTACTGCCTCCATGCGGAAGGCCTCAAGACCGGCATCGTCACCGATCTGGGTTACGTGCCCGATTCCATCCGCTACCACCTGCGCGAGACGCACCTGCTGGTGCTGGAGTCCAATCACGACCTGGAGATGCTCAAGGTGGGGCCTTACCCGTGGTGGGTCAAGCAGCGCGTGATGGGGCGGCACGGGCACCTCTCCAACGAGATGGCCTCGGACTTCATCCGGCAGGACATGGCGGCCTCGACCGCCGCGCTCGTCCTGGCGCACCTGTCCGCGCACAACAACCACCCCGAGCTGGCGCGGCTGGTGGGGGCGCAGGCGCTGAACCAGCGGGGCCTGCCTACCCGCCTGGTGGTGGCCGAGCACGGCCAGCAGACGGAGGTCATCGAGCTATAGACGGTGGAATAGGCATTCTTGCCTGTCCCGGAAAGGAACGGCATGATCGCGCGCTACACCCGGCCCGAGATGGGCCGCATCTGGAGCGAAGACAACAAGTACCGCACCTGGCTGGAGGTCGAGCTGGCCGCCTCGGAGGTCCTGGCGGAGGCCGGCGAAGTGCCGGTGGAGGCGGCGCAACTGCTGCGCCAGCACGCGCGTTTCGATGCTTCACGCATAGCCGAGATAGAGCGCGAGGTCAAGCACGACGTGGTGGCCTTCACCACGGCGGTTTCCGAGAGCATGGCCGCGGCGGGGCACGCCGAGGCCTCGCGGTGGCTGCACTACGGCCTGACTTCGTATGACGTGGTGGACACGGCCCTGGCCTTGCAGGCCCAACAGGCCTCGGAGCTGATCGCCCAGGGGCTGGCGCGGCTCGAAGACACACTGCGCGAGCGCGCCCTCGAGTTCCGCCACACCGTGCACATCGGCCGCACCCACGGCGTCCACGCCGAGCCTATCACCTTCGGCCTCAAGCTGGCCCTGTTCTACGACGAGGCGGCGCGCAACCGGAAGCGGCTCGAGGCCGCCGCCGAAGAGATCGCCGTGGGGAAGATATCGAGCGCGGTGGGCAACTGCGCGCGAGTCAGCCCGGCGCTGGAGGAGCGCATCTGCGCACGGCTGGGGCTGAAGGCGGCGCCGATCTCCTCCCAGGTG